>JAUWNN010000125.1 GCA_030612625.1 Caldifarciminota bacterium | reverse complement strand
GCCAGGGTCAAGCTCAACACCCCTTCAGGCGGTTTTGAGGGCGAAGCCCCGATGTGGGCAGACAAAGCTGAACGACTGATTCTGGAGAACACTGTTGAAGTATATCCCGGCTTGTGGATAGCCGGCATGGCAGCGAATGCTGTGTTCGGCGGCCCGCGCATGGGCCCGGTATTCGGCGGGATGTTCCTTTCCGGGCTCAAAGTAGCCGAGAAGATTGCAGCCTCGCTGAAATAGGGCAGTGACATCGAAGCAGACCAAGGTTATCGAGCAGCTAAACCGGGCGGTAGCCAAGCTTAAGGCCTGCTCTGAGTTCAGCGCGCTTGTGCCCGAAGTCAGAACCAACTTCGCCTATGCCCTGGCCGATGCCCGAACACCTGAAGACATAGCCGCGGTTGACGGACGCATCACTGTTGTAGATGGTCTACCCAAGGCAACAGGCGCGGTGAAGTTCGGCGCTTCCGACCACCTGGCCCGCAGAATCCTCGAACTGCGCAAGTACGACCGGACAATCCGTTCTGCACTCAACTTCCGCTGGAACGAAGCAATACTCGATTTCATGCAGAAATACTGCAAGTCGCAAAACCTTGAACTGGGCATCGTAGAAAGAAAGGAAGAACCGCAAGAACTGGTCGGCCAGGACAAAGGCTCGATGCCCTGGAAAGTGAAGAAGCTCGTTGAATCCTGTGACGGCAGAGTCCCGCCCGTTTTCTATGAGACACGCGGCTGGGGCAAAGAGCCGCTCTTCATCCTGGTAGGACCTGACCCGCTCGAACTGGCTGAGCGGGCAACCGACATCGCCTGCCGCTTTCATGCCCGGTGATGCCGGCCCGGACCGCTCAGTGTTCTGGGGCGTTCCTTACATCGTCGAATAACTACGGATTTGTTCAGCACTTCGGGCGGGAACCATTCCCGCCCTTTTTCTCTCTCAATGTATCCGAATGCCCGCAGCAGGAATCAAGACGGCGGGCGGGAAATGATGCTGCGTTCCCAGCTATTTCCCTGGTTGCCTAGCCAAGGAGTGCCGCGAACTCCTCAATCTTCTGTATCGCGCGCTGCTCGCGGCCCTTCAAGTCCTCGATGATTGGCGCTTTCTTCCCGGCGTCCATCTTCTTGTCGGCTATGCGGGCGAGCAGGTCGGCAATCTCCTTGTAAGCCTTGCTCAACTCCTGCGCCGATGACGAAACATCGCCTTCATGCCTGGCCGCAATCTCGGAGAAGTAATCGGAGGCCCTGGCCCGGCACTCGGACCAGACCGTCGCGTTCCACCAGTTGCCATGTGAGGAACCGTGCTCCTTCACAGCCTTGGCCCAGTTGTCGTAGGCCTTTGGCCCGATGCCGTAAAGCCTGAGGTTGTACTTATCCGGGTTCCTGAACAGGTCTATGGCATAGCGCAGGCTTTCCCGTGTGATAGCGTCGTCGTCCTTCTTTGCCAGCTTCCTGAACACAAAGAAGTTCACGTGGACCTCGTCCTTGAGCTCCTTCCAGGTGCCGAAGGTCAGCGTGGCCGGAGGGAAGTCAAGGACCTTGGGCCAGGGTTGGGCGGTGAAGAATTTCTCCCCGTCATAGCCGGAAATGAGCTGGTTCTCCATGTTGCACAGCGAACACGGCAGTTTCTTATCGAGCGCCTCCTTGAGCTGCTGCTCGACAGCGGCCCTTTGGTCCTGGGTGCTGCCTTTGTGGAAGAACCCGAGGTCGGTCATCTCAACGCCCAGGTTCCGCACCAGTTCATAGAACCGGTCGTACTTCCAGCAATACGGCCCGCTGGGGCAGAGCTTCTCGTGGACGTTGATGAGGAACGCGTGGCCCGAACCTCCGTAGGCCATGGCATCGCTCATCTCGATTTGATAGTAGTCGAGCACGCCCCTCAGTACGCCCATCATGGTGGTGTTGAGCGGCGGCTGGTTCAGGTTCTCCAGTTTCACATTGTACTCCTTTCTATACCCTTTCTTGTAGTCTATTCCGGTGGGTTGTCAAGCAGCGCACCACGGAGCGGAAATCAGGACGGCAGGGAAGACAGCATCATATCCTGATATTCCCGAATTTCAGCCCACGACAGCGTAGTCGAGTGCGCGGGGGTTCTCCACCCGTTTCGAGGCATCCAGGATTTCAAGGCCGACGACATTGCCGTCTTTGTCATAGTCGAGAATCACGCCCGGCTTGTCCTCGTCGCTCTCCTCAACCTGGACACTGCTGAAGACGACCCGCAGCACATCAACCTGTGGGTCATAAGTTACTTTCATGTTTTCCTCCAGTACTTGCTGACCCTGCTGGTCCTGTATATCGTCACGACCGTGGCCGGTTCGGTCGCTTCGGTCACGATGGCGCGCACGAAACCGGCTTCACACCTGATTATACCTCGCTACGCGACCAATGCCAACTCTCATCGCGTCAATCCTCGGCCACCTGTAACTGGACGTATGCTGCCGGCACCCGACCGTTTGCTCCCAACCTCTAGCTGTTTGTTCCTCACGGCAGAAATCAGCATGGCCGGGGAAATAGCATCGTGCCCCTGATATTTCCCCTGTTCCTCACGCCACCGTCTCCTTCAGTAGTGCTCCATGAACCGCTACGCCCGGCCTTGACACGGCCCGAAGCCAGAGGCACAATGCGGTGTGGTGAAGAGAGCGGACTCGACCAGACTGGCACGACCGCACCCGGACCGGGACTTCGGCAGGCGGGTGCAAGACATCGTCGGGAACGCCGAGAAGTACCACGAGCAATTCTGCAAGGCAAACAAGTTCACCGGTCCCAGCCTCCACTTCCACCAGCGGGCACTGGCCGCGCGGGAGCAAGGTGACTTCGAGCGACTGGTCGAATACATCTATGCCACTCTGGCATCCTGGGGCATGCACCGCATGGGCAAGGGCGGAGCCAAGCTGAAAGACTTCGAGACCTTCAGAACCAATCTCCGGGGCGTACGAAAGCAAGTAGAGAGACTGGCACGCAGACAACCTACTGACCTGACAAGCGAAGACTGGGCCGTCCTGCACGACATCTTCGGGAAGCTGGAAGTCATGAAGAGTGGGACGCGACTGGTCGGAAACTCCAAGGTCCTGGCACACCTTCTCCCCAACCTTATTGCGCCGATTGACCGCCGGCATACCCTGCGCTTCCTAGACGTGTCACTGCGCAACGATCCGGTGTACGAGTACTATCTCCTGAAGCAGATACACGTGGGCTTCTTTCACGGAGTCGCAGGCAATCAGAGCTTCGCCAGACTGGCACAGCAGTGGAAGGACGACCCCGACAACGAATGGGATACGTCTGTGCTCAAGGTCGTCGACAACCTTGTGGTAGGAAGGATGGCGTGACTCTTGGCCGCCCGGCCTTGACACGGCCCGAATCCGCAGGCACAATGCGGCGTAGTGAAGCAGAGCGACTCGACTACGTCAGAGCTAGTCACCCGAAGACGGTTCGCATCACCGATACTCCCCGGTCTGACGGAAGAAGAAATCAGGGTCGTGGAGGAGTCATTGGACAGATGAAAGCCAAGGGCCTGACTTCACAGGGGGTCGATGATGAATCATGAACTTGCGCAATTATTGAATGCACTCAGGGACGATAGAGGGCTGTCATCACGATGGAGCGAGAAGCTCGTCGAGAGAAATGTGATCAAGCCGGTACTCACGTGCCTCGGATGGGACTGTTCAAATCGTAGTAAGGAAGTACTGGAGCACCGCGGAGTTGGCGGCGGCATACCGGATTTCTGTCTAAAGGACGGAACGGGCAAGCGGAGGGTCTTCCTAGAAGCGAAGAAGGCGGGCGAGAACCTGAGCAAAGCCAAACATCAGGAGCAGTTGATAAGGTACGCTTGGACGAAGAATGTTGACATCGCGATACTGACTAATGGTGCTTCCTGGTTGTTCTTCCTGCCCGCGCACAAAGCAGATTGGGACAAGAGGAGAATTGATGAAGTAGACATAACGAAACAGCCTGTGGGGCAGTCAGTAGAGATTCTCGAAACCCTCTTGTCGAAGGAGAATGTGAATTCAGGCGCTGCATCTTCGAGGGCAAAGAGCATACTTGACAGCAGGCGTAGAGACGAAACCGTAAGGCAGAACCTCCCAAGTGCCTGGAGTCAAGTACTCGATGGGCCAGATGATAGACTCGTCGACCTTCTCGCAGATGCAACAGAGAGGTTATGTTCGCACAGACCAAGCAAGGATACGATTGTGCAGTTTCTCCGCGGTCCGCTGCGGAGGACGCCAGCAGCGGGTGACCTGTCGAGGGAAACTGAGGTACCCCCCAAGCGCATCGCCGACGCTACATGGAAACATCCCCGGTCATTCACGTTCCAAGGGCAGGAGTATCCTGTTAGGTTCTGGAATGAGGTCCTGGCGCAACTCTGTGCGATTCTCTCTCGCCAGGACGGGGCCAAGTTCAGAGAGCTAGCGCAGAAGTATGAATACCTCTCCAGACGGCCCGGGAATCTGCGGCAGCCAAAGAAAGTTGATGGAACAGCCTACTTCGTGGAGACCGCCCTGGGCGCGAACCATACCCTACAACGCTGCAGGGCGCTGCTGCATTACTTCGGGTTCGACCCGGACGCGTTGCGCATATCGTGCAGACGGTCGGGTGAGTAGCAATCCACAGGTGGGTTGTCCAAGGCCCGCCTACCGCGTGAGAAAGTGACCTCGGACGCACGACGGCGGCGACGGAAGGGCAGATTGAGAGTTAGGGGGCGCCCGCTCGAACAACGAGAGGATGGGAAGAACCGGAGATCCATCCTTGTACTGGAATGTGATGCCGACAAACTCGAGACGCAGAAACACACACTCGCCCCTGAACTCTACGCTTTCATCAGGACTCTCGTACCGCCCGACAGCTGCTATCTTCTGCGTGCAACCTCCGAGTCGTCACTCAGGCAGGAATGCGTCAAGTGCGTGCAGGACTTCGGGCACTTCGAGATCGTCGTCGTGGTTGGACACAGCAGTCGGTCCGGGCTAGTCATCGCAAGGAACACGCGCGTCGAATGGAGCATCCTACCCCGCTGGCTTGCCCCATTCCGACCGCGTCATGTCTTGTTGGTGGCCTGCAAAGGAGGCATGTATTCGCCCGTGAAAGCTCTTTTCGATGGAATCTCAACAGTACAGGAGGTCTACGCATCGCCGGTCGCGGTGAGCGACCAACAGGCAGCGATAGTCAAGCCTATTGTCGGATACATCCTCTTAGGTGGTTCTCCGCCAAAGAATATCTTCAAGGCGGGTCAGCTTATCAACCTCGTCCTCACTGGGGGCCTGTTCATTCGTCTAACAAGAACTGAATTCCGGAAGCTGGGTCCCATCGAGATCGAAGTGCTCTCGAATGCAGATACGTTGCTTGAGCCATTCCGACAGGAGAGATCCAACGCAGGACGGGGTGGCCGGTGACGCTGGGTAATCGGTGACCATTTTGTTTCATCTGAAGCGCGTCAACAGCTCAGAAGGCCGAGCGGTGGAACTGGTCGAGCGGATTCCGGAAATACACAAGCAGTTGCCCAAGGCCAAGACGCCGCACGATGAGGAGACGATTCGCTGACAGATTGCAGCGACCGACCAAGAGGACGAGACCCCTGAGCCATCAGATGGCACCCTTCGACAGACTCAGGGGGGCAGGTTCTGCCTTGAGAGCCATCGGATGGCACATTGGCCGCTGACACGGCCCATGGTCATAACGTCGGACTCATTCGGCAGAACGCCTTCCGCTCAGGGCGACCTTGCGGTCGGATTGACACGCTGGTGTATGAACTCTATGGCCTGACCGACGAAGAAATCAAAACAGTGGAGGCTGGCAGAAGATGTTGCCCGTGTTTCTGTTGGGCTGACACAGGCTTGAGGCTTGCTCTGGCTTTTCTCTTCGTTACCGCCCTTCGCAAACAGCTTGGGCCGCCATTGTTCGAAGACTTCGAAGTAGAGCTCGGCTGCGCGGCCGGAGAGGGCCTGGTCCTGGGATTTCGTAACCAGTTCTTGGCTTCTGCCCATCTGATGCACCAGTTCCTCAAGGCTCATACCGGCCCTGAGTCTCAACTCTTTGAGCTTCTGATCCAGTTCGACCGGAAACGCAAAGCTGTCATGTGCGCGTGCTATGGTCAGGTTCCTTCTCGACCTATTTTACGATAAAGAAAAAGGACTGCAAGCCTGAAATCTGTCTTAAGCGTACCGGTATCAGGACTTTAGCCGATTCCGGCCTTTTACCCCTCCTGCGCCCCCGGGGCCCTCTCCTAAGGCTCTCCCGAGGGCCTATCCTGAGCCCTTTCCCAAGCCTAATCCCGGGGCATTTTCCAAGCCCTTCCCTGGGACCCTGCCCAGAGCCTTCCCTATGGCATTTCCTCGGGCCTCCTCCGGCACCTTCCCCAGGACATATCCCGATGCCTTCCCCAGGACCTTCCCGGATGCCTCCCCCAAACCCTTCCCTGGGGTCTATCCCCGGTTCCTCCCCAAGTCCCTCCCTGAATCCCTCCCCAGACCCTTTCCCCTGTGCTTCTCACCGTCTGAATCATGAAGGAAAACCGTGGTGTCACCACCGAAGGAAAGCTCCCCGGTTTTCACCGGTTCAATCTTTCCCACTAATGGAGGCATCAGAGAAAAAAGGGGTCCAGGGTTCCAGGCTTGAACCCTTGGCCCCTTGAATCCTTGAACCCTTTCCTTTCAGGTCAGGGTGGGGAGTTTTGCGTCGGTGATTTGGGGGGTTCAATCGGTGCTAGCATCTGAGTATCGGAGCATCCCTCAACAAGGGAAAACCGGCTGCTACAGCCCGTACTTGAGCTCAAGTGAGTACACCCCGAATGTGAAGTTCTCGCTCTTGTCCGCGTGCCATTCGGGTGCAATGCTCACCATCCCTTCCAGCTCCAAATCACCTGCTGAGCCGGAAAGGACAGTCCAGTTCAGGAAAAGGCTCAGTTCATTGAACGCATAACTGGACTGGAAAGTGGAATCGGCATAGGGGTAGTTGCGCCGGCCGACCCGGTCTTCAAGAGAAACCCAGAATCGGTCAAGCCGAAAGAAGTCAAGGCCGAAGACCAGGGACCACTCCCGGAAATCGTCATCATGCGACCGGGCCAGGCTCAGCCCGATACTGTACTGCGGACCGAAACGGATGAACATCTCGGACCGGGGTTGAACCTCGGCTGTCAGTTGAATGCTGTTCTCGAACAGGTCGGTGTACACCTCGGTTGTGGAATCGTACCATGTCCAGCGGCCGTCTTCCTCAAGTTCCAGGCTCAGGCCGGTGAAGTCATGGCCGGCTGAAAGGGTGAAATTCTCCTCCCAGAAGCTGTACTCAGCACCAGGATACTGCCGCCGGGTCAGGTCATTGGCACCAGCCAGACAGAAACCGGACTCGAAATAGTGGTCAATTCCGGCCCTCAGGTTGTGCTCGTTGTAGTTCCGGCCATCCTGGACCCAGGCCCGGCGGTGTGACCAGCCGTACTCTGCGTCCAAAGATGTAAGCAGTCCGAGTTCCTGGCACGCGTCAACGCTGACCCGGTTGATAAGATAGTCATAGCTGAAGCTGTCCGGTCTGGCATATTTGAACAGCTCAACCCCGTCCGAGATATTGACATAAAGATTCTCAGTCGCATCCAGCCGGACCTCAAGCCGGGCGACATTGTTCAGATAGTCCTTGGTATATGCAGTATCGGCCAGCTTCGGAAAAAGACCGTGGTAAAGACGGAACTCAGCATCGTTTGACGCCTTCAGTTCCACTGCCGGGCTCAACTGCTGCTCAAACCGCAGGCTCAACTGGTCCCGGACCGAACGGGTGGAAAGGTTCAAGGTGTTTGTCGCATCAAGCGTTGTCCTGGCACTGCTCAGGTTCATATCCAGAACCCAGAAACCACGGCCTTCGGTTTCGATGTCCAAAGTGTCCTCTTCTTCCCATTCCCAGTTGAGCGTATCGTAGTTGCCGGTTTTGTAAGCCTGACTCGAATAGTCTGCCCCGAGCCCGAACTCAGACCCGAACGAAAGCGTTCCGACTATCGTAGCAACCAGAACCAGACTCATCAACAGAACCTCCGCCGACTTCGGCGGAGAATGAAAGCAGGTAAGATTTCCTTTTTCATATCAGAGTCTGGCGCTTCGTGCCATCCTCATTCTATGCGGGATTCGGGCAAAGGCAAAGGAAGTGAGGTGACACCCTGCGCAGCGCAAGGGTGTCACCCTATGGTTCAATCTCTTCTGACTGAACCAATTCAATCGCCCGGTTCAGAAGGCGCCGAGCCAGCGAAGTCTCATGCCAGGTCGGTTTGAGCCTGTCTTCGGCAAAGTGCCGGCGGGCCTTGTCCTGATGCTCAAGCGCCCGCTCCAGCATGTCCAGTGCTTCCTCGCTGCCTTGCTGCCTGATGGCATCGGCCCACTGCTCGACCAGCCGGTCGGTCTCGGCCAGAGCCCGCTCGACCAGTTCCGGATTTGCCGGGCCACGCGCCATCGCCCAGGCCCGCAGCAGAAGGTCGCGGGCCGAGAAGGTAAGCTTCAAGGCTTTGGGCAACTGACCTGCGCGCAGTGCCACAACTGCCTGGTCCTGCCAGCCATTGGCCCGGTGCAGCAGTTCGTGGATACGGTCGTCGCTGACAAGCTTCGCCTGTTCTGCAGCCTTGTCCAGGAGTCCCCGGGTGCGCTCCACTTCCTTTTGCACCCGGTCCGGGTCGCCCCG
>JAUWNN010000025.1 GCA_030612625.1 Caldifarciminota bacterium | reverse complement strand
ACCAGGTTGTCTGCACGATAGAAGTCGGAGATTGTCCGGTTGCTCTGACCTGGAATTCGGCCCAGAACCGGACCTATGTGGCAAACTATGGCAGCAGCAGCATATCGGTGATTCGGGATGTGATTGGAATAGAAGAAAAGGATGAAGGCGGAAGCATGAAGGATGAACGCGGGAAGATGACGGCCACTATCGTCCGCGGGGTGCTGCATCTGGGCGCGGGCTTGGGACACAATCCCAATTCCCCGGGCGGAATTGGGTTATGTCCCGCGCCTTGCCTGCTCGACGCAATGGGCCGGAAGGTGATGGAGCTTGTGCCGGGCACAAACGACATCCGGCATCTGAGCCCGGGCGTGTACTTCCTGCGGTCAGCGGACAGCGGGAAGCGGTATGCGGTATCGAAGGTCGTGATTCAGCGCTAGACGTTTTGGAGTGTGGGAGTACGCTGCCGTACTCCAAGTCACCCGGCCTTGGCGGTTAACTCAATGGCGGATGGCGAATTAGTGCGGAAGGTTGCCGCAGTCGCTTCGCTCCTTCGCAATGACAGACAGAGAGGCCCTTCGACTCCGCGTGTCTTGCGGCACGCTCCACTCAGGGTGACACGGAGTGTCATTTTGCCTTCTGCGATTTGCGCTTTGACCTTTGACTTCTGCCTTTCTTTGTGCCTTGGCGGTGAATTCTCTATTACCGGTTTTCCCGGACTCTCCAAGTCTTGACCGGGTGGGTTTCTGTGATTATAGTTAATAAAGGCGGCCAGGCCGAAGAGCTTGGGCGCGTATGCCGACATAGCTCAGTTGGTAGAGCAGGGGTTTTGTAAACCTCAGGTCGGGGGTTCGACTCCCTCTGTCGGCTTAGTTGATTGTGGCTTGGACGGGTTCCCGAGTGGCCAAAGGGGGCAGACTGTAAATCTGCTGGCATACGCCTTCGGAGGTTCAAATCCTTCCCCGTCCATTTGGTGTATGGGCTGTTCTTGCTATACCCCTTGCGGGCGTGGTGTAGTGGTAGCACAATAGCCTTCCAAGCTGTTTGCGTGGGTTCGACTCCCATCGCCCGCTTGCTGTTGCCCGGTTGATGAAAGGCCGAACGGCTAAGTGTCGTTTTTGTAAAGCATTAGACCTGAGGCCGTGGCTTTGTGACCAGGGCACAAAGTCTGAGTTCAGGCGGTATGCGGCGCGGAAATCAGAACCGCATTTAGTTATTGACACGCCGTGAGTTGTGCCTATAATCTGCGACTGTATAGAAACGCCCATGTAGCTCAGTTGGTAGAGCACTTCCTTGGTAAGGAAGTGGTCGCTGGTTCGACTCCAGCCGTGGGCTCATAATTGGCCGGCGAGATTGACGGAGTGTTCTCCGTGTTTTTGATTTGAAAGCGATGAACTAAGGAGGAACGGAAAATGGCGAAGCAGAAGTTCGAGCGCACCAAGCCGCATGTCAATGTCGGAACCATCGGCCATGTTGACCATGGTAAGACGATATTGACTTCGGCAATCACCAAGGTGCTTGAGAAGAAGGGCCTGGCGACCTATGTCACTTATGACCAGGTGGCCAAGGCGAGCGAAGCGCACGGGCGCCGCGACGAGACTAAGATTCTGACAATCGCTATTTCGCATCAGGAGTATGAGAGCGAGAAGCGGCACTATGCCCATATCGATTGTCCGGGGCATGCCGACTACATCAAGAACATGATTACGGGCGCAGCCCAGATGGACGGCGCAATTCTTGTTGTTTCGGCCGCGGACGGTCCGATGCCGCAGACTACTGAGCACGTTCTGCTGGCCCGGCAGGTGATGGTGCCGGCGATCGTCGTCTACCTGAACAAGGTGGACCTGGTTGACGACCCGGACATCATCGAGTTGGTTGAGCTTGAGATTCGCGACATTCTGAACAAGTACGACTTCCCGGGCGACAAGACACCGGTTATCCGGGGCAGTGCGCTCAAGGCAATCACAGAGGATGAGGGACCGAATGTGGACTCAATCTGGAATCTCGTAAAGGCGCTCGATGATTTCATCCCCGACCCGGTGCGGGACACTGAAAAACCGTTCCTGATGCCGATTGAGGACATCTTCTCGATTACCGGCCGCGGCACCGTGGTGACCGGTCGTGTTGACCGGGGCCTGTTGAAGCCGGGCACTGAGGTCGAGATTATCGGTTTCGGCAAGCACGACAAGTGCGTGGTCACCAGTGTAGAGATGTTCCGCAAGATACTCGATTCGGCCCAGGCGGGCGATAATGTCGGTCTGCTGCTGCGCGGTGTGGGCAAGGACGAAGTGCAGCGCGGAATGGTGATTGCAATTCCAGGTTCGATAAAGCCCCACAGAAAGTTCAAAGGTGAAGTGTACGTATTGACCAAGGATGAGGGCGGTCGCCATACTCCGTTCTTCCCGGGCTACCGGCCGCAGTTCTACATCCGGACAACCGATGTGACCGGTGCGGTTACGCTGCCCGAAGGCGTCGAGATGGTGATGCCCGGCGACCATGTGACTGTGGATATTGAGTTGATTACCGAAGTGGCTTTGGAGCAGAACTCGAAGTTCGCCATCCGGGAGGGCAGTCGGACGGTCGGGGCCGGCACGGTGGTTGAGATTGTAGAGTAGCAGCAATGCGCGTTCACGTGATACTGGCCTGTGGTGAGTGCAAGAACCGGAACTATCACACCGCGAAGAACAAAAGGAAAACCGAACGCCTGAAACTGCGCAAATATTGCCCGAATTGTCGGAAGCACACTCCTCATAAGGAGGTAAAATGAAGGCCAGTAGCTCTAACTGGTAGAGCGGCGGACTCCAAATCCGTAGGTTGGGGGTTCGAATCCCTCCTGGCCTGTACTGAGAAAATGAATATCTTCAAGCGTACCCGCAATTACTTGGCCGAAGTGCTGGCCGAGATGAAGAAGGTGTCGTGGATAAAGCGCAAAGAGCTGTTTACTACGACACTGGTGGTCATCGTCTTTTCGGTGTTGCTGGCGGTTTTTATCGGCATTTTCGATCTCATCTTTTCCCGAGTGCTTTCCCTTTTCCTGAAGTAGGTGGAGTCGCTGAGCATGAAATTCTATGTGGTTCACACCTATACCGGCCGTGAGAAGCGGGTGAAAGAGTTTCTGGAAAAGGCGATTGAGATGGGTGACCTGGACAAGCTGTTCGGCAGGGTCATACTGCCTGCCGAGAAGGTTACCCGCGTCAGGAAGTCAAAGCTTGTTGCCGAAGAACGGCGGCTATACCCCGGGTATATCGTGGTGGAAATGGAGCTGGCTGAGGAGAGTCTGAAGCTGGTCAATTCGATACCCGGAGTGACCCACCTGCTGGGGACTCGTACCGAGCCGATGCCGCTGACTGAGGAAGAGGTGACTTCAATGCTTGACCAGATAGAAAGGGGTCGGGAGCGGGCCGAGCCCGAGGCGCCGTTTGATAAGGGAGAAAACGTCAAGGTTGCCAAGGGGCCTTTTGCCGGGTTTACCGGAACGGTTGATGAGATTTTCGTGGAGCGCCGGCGGGTGAAGGTCATCGTTACCATCTTCGGCCGGCCAACGCCGATTGACTTGGATTTCCTGGATGTTCAGCCAATCTGATTAGGAGGAGCGAGCTATGGCGAAAAAGGTTGCTGCGGTCGTGAGACTTCAGATTCCGGCCAGTCAGGCAACTGCGGCACCGCCGGTTGGCCCGGCCCTGGGTCAGCATGGGGTGAATATTGCGGAGTTCATCAAGGCTTTCAACGAGGCCACCCGCAAGGAACCGCCAGGTATGCTGATTCCGGTTGTCCTGACTATCTATGCGGACCGGAAGTTTACGTTCGTGACCAAGAGTCCACCCGCGTCGGTACTCCTGAAGCAGGCAGCCGGCCTGGCCAAGGGGTCGGGCGAGCCCAATCGCGCCAAGGTTGGGGTCGTCAGTCGCAAGGCGGTCAGGGAAATCGCGGAGCGCAAGATGAATGACCTGAATGCGACCGATGTCGAAGCCGCAACGAAGGTAATCGAAGGCACCGCCCGCGCGATGGGGCTTTCGGTGGAGGAGTGATGAAGCGGAGCAAGAGGTATCGAGCACTCAAGGAAAAGGCTGAGACTGGGCGCCGGCACAGCCTGGAGGAAGCGGTGGAGGCTGTCAAGGCGGGTGCCACGGCCAAGTTTGACGAGTCGGTTGATATTGCGGTGAAGCTCGGGGTTGACCCGAAGAAGCAGGACCAGGTGGTGCGCGGAACCGTCGGGTTGCCACATGGCACCGGCAAGAAGGTGCGAGTTCTGGTTTTCTGTAAGGGCGAGAAGGAGGAGGAAGCGCGTGCTGCCGGGGCTGATTGTGTTGGATTCGAAGATCTGGTTGAGAAGATAAAGGGCGGCTGGCTGGACTTCGATGTGACGGTGGCGACCCCGGATACGATGCCGGTTGTCGGAAGGCTGGGCAAGATTCTGGCACCAAAGGGTCTGATGCCTTCGCCCAAGACCAAGACGGTGACACGCGACGTCGGTCCTGCGGTGCAGGCCTTGAAGGCAGGCCGGATAAACTACCGCACCGACAAAACCGGCAATGTCCATGCGCTTGTCGGTAAGGTATCTTTCGACACCGTCAGCTTGGTGGATAACGTGAGGGCGTTTGTGACGGAACTGATACGGTCGAAGCCGGCGGCGGCCAAAGGGCACTACATCAGGAATGTGGTGCTATCTTCGACAATGGGAACCGGAGTTCGTGTGGATGTACGTGAGTTGACCGAGGTGGTCCGGAAAGGGGTGTAGGATGCCTAAGCAGGAAAACGTTGACAGAGTTGCTCGGCTCAAGAAGGAAGTCGGTCAGGCGTCCGCGCTTTACTTCCTGGACTTCACTAAAATCGGGGTCAATGAGTTCAATGTGTTGCGACGCCGTTTGAAAGAAGCGGGGGCGACGGTCAGAGTTGTGAAGAACCGGCTGGTAAAGCGAGCGCTCGATGAGAGCGGGATCGGGGGCGATGTGACCGGTTTCCTGCGCGGGCCGACATCGCTTGTGCTTGCGGTCGAAGACGCGGTCGCACCGGCCCGCGTTATCCGCGAGGTAGGAAAGAAACTGGAAACACTGAAGGTGAAGGGCGCTTATGTGGATGGTGCGGTTTACTCGGCGGACCAGTTCATTTTTCTTGCGTCCCTGCCCACCAAGGATGATTTACGCGGTCAGGTAGTGGGCGCGCTCGCTGCCCCGATTTGGGAATTCACGTTGGGCCTGGAAGGACTCATCAGCGACCTGGTGTACGTACTTGGCCAAATCACGGACCGCAAAGGTGACGCTCGGGCAGGCAGTTGATATGTTTTGTTTGGGTGACGACCAGCCATTGGCTGGCGTGTCAAGGAGAATTGCTGTTTCCAGGCCAGATAGGCCGATTGGATTGATAAGAACCCGCTAGGAGGAAAGATGGCAAAAGCGAAAGATAAAGTCCAGCAAGTCATGGAGTTGGTTGAAGGGCTTACCGTTATCGAGCTGGCGAAGCTTGTCAAGGAACTCAAGGAGAAGTTCGAGATCTCCGGCCCGGCGTTTGTCGCTGCCGGTGCTGCACCGGCAGGCGGCGCAGCCGCTGCCCCGGCTGAAGCAGAGGTAGAGGAGCAAACCGAGTTCACGGTAATGCTGACTTCGGTAGGCGACAAGAAAATACAGGTACTTAAGGAACTGAGGGCGGTGACCCAGCTCGGTCTTAAGGAAGCGAAGGGAATCATCGATACTGTTCCGAGTGCTGTAAAGGAAAATATATCGAAAGAGGAAGCCGAGAAGATAAAAACGAAACTGGAAGAGGTCGGCGCAAAGGTCGAGGTGAAATAGAATGACGGAGCAGAAGGATTTCTCTAAGGCCAGTACTTTCTTAGAGATTCCCAATCTGCTTTCGCTACAGCTCGATTCCTTCACCGGCTTCGTCCAACAGGGGATTGAGCCGTTGAAGCGTAAGCGCCGCGGACTTGAGTGGGTGTTCCAGGAAACCTTCCCGGTCGAGGACGTTCAGAAGAACTTCCGGCTGGAGTACCTGAACTATGACTTCGGTGAATCCAGATACTCGCCCGAAGAAGCGATTGCCAAAGGCGTCAACTACTCGGTGCCGCTCAAAGTTGTCTTTCGGCTGATCAGGAAGGAGTTCGGGCAGGAGTCCGAACGGATAAGCGATATCATCGAGCAGGAGGTTTTCTTCTGTGACCTGCCTTGGATGACGCCGAGCGGGACTTTTATCATCAACGGCGTTGAAAGGGTGGTGGTGAATCAACTGCACCGGTCGCCCGGGGTGTACTTCTCGCACAGCGGCCCCGAGTATTCGGTTCTGCTGGTGCCTTTGCGCGGAGCCTGGTTTGAAGTGATTGTGGACAAACGCAGAGCGCTGGTGGTTCTACTTGACCGGAAGCGGCGCATTTCCGCGGCCACTTTCCTGCAGGCTATCGGTTACAACCACGAGGGCGTCATTGAGCAGCTTTACCGGGTGGAGCAGAAGAAGCTCGAGCCCGGTCAGCTCATTGCCAGAGAAATCAGGGAAGAGGGTGAGGATAGTCCGTATGCCAAGGCCGGCGAGTTTGTGACCGAGGGGTTGCTTGAGTTCCTCGCCTCCAAGGAGGTTTCCGAGGCATGGGTGGTTGACGCTGACCAGCCCGGGCTGGACATGCTGGCCAACACCATTCAGGCGGACAAAGCGAAGTCGAAAGAGGATGCAATCAAGCAGATCTACTACCGCCTTCGATCGATAGCGCCTCATTCGATCGAGGTTGCGGAGAACGTTATCCTCGGGATGCTGTTTGACCGCCGGCGATTCGACTTGAGCGAAGTGGGCCGGTACAAGCTCAACCGCCGGCTGATGTCCAAAGTGCCTTTGACCGAGACCGGTCTTCTGAAGGACGATGTGCTGACAATCGTCTCCCGTTTGCTGCGCTTCGCCGGCGAAGGGCGCAACCGTTGTATGAGTTGTTCTCTTCGGGACTCCGGCAAGCGGGATTCGGTTCTCAAGGAGTTGAAAGCTCAAGGTCGGGAACCCGGGGATTACTTCTGGCACGAGCGTCCGGGCATTCTTGAGTTGACCTATGGCAGTGAGGAGGAAGGTGAGCAAGCAGAGCGACTCCTGCGCAAGATGCGTGTCAAGTTCACGAGCGAGTCGGTGCGTCTTCAGCCGGACGATGTTGACCATGTGGCCAACAGACGGGTGAAGCAAGTGGGCGAGTTGCTGGAGAACCAGTTCCGGGTGGCGCTGCTGCAGTTGGCCCAGAACATCCGTGAGCGGGCGGCCTTCATTGACGAAAGCCAGTTGAACCCGCAGGAGCTTGTAAATACCCGGGTGGTTGCCAATTCGGTTATGAAGTTCTTCACCCAGAGCCAGTTGTGCCAGTTTATGGAGCAGACCAACCCTCTTGCCGAGCTGACTCACAAGCGGCGCATCTCAACGCTTGGGCCGGGTGGGTTGACCAGAGAGACCGCTGGTTTTGAGGTTCGGGACGTTCACTACTCCCATTACGGACGGATCTGCCCGATTGAGACTCCAGAGGGGCCGAACATCGGCCTGATAGCAACTGTGGCCACTTACGCCAAAGTGGACCGTTACGGATTCCTGAACACGCCCTACTGGCCGGTTCAGGACGGTCGTGTCATTGTCGGCAAGGGCAAAGAAGTCTATCTCAGCCCGGAGGTGGAAGAGCGGTACGCCATTGCTCAGGCTAACAGTGAATTGACCGAAGACCGTCGTTTTGTCGGGGATGAGGTCATTTGCCGCCGGCAGGGGGATGTGGTTACCGTTTCGTCCGACCAAGTGGACTTCATGGATGTTTCGTCCCGGCAGTTGTTCGCACCCTCGACAGTTCTGATTCCGTTTCTGGAGCACGATGATGCTGACCGGGCACTGATGGGTGCGAACATGCAGCGACAGGGAGTGCCGCTTCTTCTGCCTGAAAAGCCGCTTGTAGCCACCGGGGTGGAAGGCAAGTTCGCGGTCGAATCGGGTGCGGTCCTGCTAGCCAGGGAAAGCGGGGTGGTGACCAAGGTGGACTCGCGCACGGTTGTGGTGCGCAGCGAGAGCGGTCTGTCGGAGTGCAAGCTGAGGAAGTTTCGAAAGTCCAACCAGTACACCTGTCTTTCGCAGCGGCCGGTGGTGCGGGTGGGCGACCGGGTGAAGAAAGGAGACCTCTTGGCTGACGGACCGAGTACCGAGGACGGCCAGTTGGCTTTGGGGCGCAATATCCTGGTGGCTTTCGTGCCGTGGCGCGGCTACAACTATGAGGATGCGATTATCGTTTCGGAGAAGCTGCTTGAGGAAGACGTCTTTACTTCGATTCAGATTCTTGAGTCTGAGATTCAAGCACGAGAAACCAAGCTCGGAGCCGAAGAGATAACGCGTGACATACCCGGTGCGACCGAGGAGGAATTGGGGAACCTGGATGAGTTCGGGGTTATTCGTGTGGGCGCAGAAGTAGGGCCGGCTGACATCCTGATTGGCCGGATAACACCCAAAGGGGAAACGGAGTTCACTCCCGAAGAGAGGCTCCTCCGGGCGATATTCGGCGAAAAGGCGTCTAATGTCAAAGACACATCCTTGCGAGTTGACGCCGGCGTATTTGGTATTGTAATCAGCCGCCGGATTCTCAGCCGGAAGTTGAGCGATGCGATGTCCCGGAGATTGGAAAAGGGAAGGGGGGCTGAGGCGGAACGAAAGTACGAGTTGAAGAAGGGGTTCCTGCTCGAACGGAGGAATGAGAAGTTGCGCGCGGTCCTGCGCGGGCAGAAAGCGGCGGCGCCGGTCAAGGACAACCGGGGCCGAGTTCTTCATAAGGCCGGGCACCCGATGACGGACGAGTTTGTCGAGTCAGAGAGCTTCAGCAAGGTTCGCAACTACGAGCAGTTGATTTCTAATCCCAAACGGCAGATGGTTGTCCGGGCCGCGCTCAATGAGTATCAACAGGCGCTGGCTGAAGCCGAGCATGAGAAGCAACTGGAGGTGGAGCGGGTTTCTCGTGGGGACGAGTTGCCGCACGGAGTGCTGAAGTGGATTACGATTTTCATCGCCCAGAAACGCCGTCTTTCGACTGGCGATAAGATGTCCGGTCGCCACGGCAACAAGGGTGTTGTATCAAAGATATTGCCGGTGGAGGACATGCCTTATATCTCGGTCGCATCTGACGATAAGGATACGACCGAGACGGTTCGGAACATGCGCGGCCTGCCCGTTGACATGATTCTTAACCCATTAGGAGTGCCGTCCCGGATGAACCTCGGCCAAGTACTTGAGGCCCATCTGGGATGGGCAGCCAAAGTGCTTGGATACCAGGCGGTCTGTCCGGTTTTCCGCAGCGCTACGCCTGAAGAAATCAAGGAGGAGTTGAGGAAGGCCGGTTTGCCTGAGGATGGCAAAATCGTCCTTTATGACGGTCGGACCGGTGAGCCATTCAAGGAAAAGGTAATGGTCGGCATAGCGTATATGGAGAAGCTGATTCACATGGTTGACGATAAGATACACGCCCGGTCTACCGGCCGGTATTCGTTGATAACTCAGCAGCCACTGGGCGGGAAAGCGCAGTTTGGTGGTCAGCGTTTCGGTGAAATGGAGGTCTGGGCGTTGGAGGCGTACGGTGCCGCCCATGCTCTACAGGAGATGCTGACGATCAAGTCAGACGATGTTGAAGGACGGAGCGTTCTGTACGAAGCCTTAATACGAGGAAAGAATCCGCCCCAACCCAAGGCACCGGCTTCATTCTCAGTGCTGGTCAAGGAACTTCAGGGCCTTGGGCTTGAATTGATCCCGGAACGCAGGGAGGAAACCCAATGATCGTTGACCGTGACTTCCAGGATTTCGATGGACTGAGGCTGCGGATAGCATCGCCCGAAATCATCCGAAGCTGGTCGAGCGGTGAGGTTATCAAGCCTGAGACGATTAATTACCGGACCCAGAAACCGGAACGGGACGGACTGTTTTGCGAGCGGATTTTCGGGCCGGTGAAGGACTACGAATGCAATTGCGGGAAGTACAAGAAAATCCGGTACAAAGGGATAGTCTGCGACCGCTGCGGAGTCGAGGTGACCAGTTCAGCAGTTCGACGTCACCGGATGGGCCATGTCGAACTGGTTGTACCGGTTGCTCATACCCTCTTCTATCAGGTTCCGCCTTCCAAGACCGGACTGATACTGGCACTTTCGATAAACCAGGTTGAGACCATCCTGAATTATGAGGCATACGTGGTAGTCGAGCCGGGCGAATCTCCCTACAAGAGAATGGAGCTCTTGTCTGAAGAGGAGCATCGTGAGAACGCCAGCCGTTTCGAAGGATTTGAGGCAGCCACAGGAGCACCGGCTCTCAAGGCCCTGCTGAGCCGAATAGAACTTGATGACCTGGCAGCCGAGTTGCGCGCCAGAATCAAACACGAGACTTCGCGGCGATTTGACCTGCTTCGGCGACTCCGGGTTGTAGAGGCGTTCCGGACCTCGGGGGCGCGGCCCGAGTGGATGGTCCTTGATGTCCTGCCGGTTACGCCGCCGGACTTGCGGCCGCTCGTGCCGCTGGAAGGCGGGAGGTACGCCACTTCTGACCTCAACGACCTGTACAAGCGGGTAATAGTCCGCAACAACAGACTTAAGCACCTGATGTCGATTAAGACTCCGGAAATCATCCTGAAGAACGAGAAACGGATGCTCCAGGATGCGGTCGATACGCTCTTTTCCAACGCGACACGACCCCGGCCCGTGCGGG
The DNA here is from genome assembly GCA_030612625.1 of Caldifarciminota bacterium. GTDB lineage: Bacteria > Hydrothermota > Tepidihabitantia > Tepidihabitantales > Tepidihabitantaceae > UBA3079. The sequence goes on along the minus strand of JAUWNN010000025.1, from coordinate 9,040 downwards.
GACGGGGCAACCGTCCGCTGAAGTCCTTGTGTGAAGCATTGCGGGGCAAGCAGGGACGTTTTCGCCGGAACCTTCTAGGCAAGCGCGTCGACTACTCGGGAAGGTCGGTCATCGTGGTTGACCCAACACTGAAGCTCCATCAATGCACTTTGCCAAAGGAGATGGCGCTCGAGTTGTTCAAGCCGATGATTCTGCGAATGCTTGAGGAGCGGCGATTGGCTGATAGTGAACGCGGGGCAAAAAGCATGTACCGCAAAGAGACACCCGAAGTCTGGGAGGTCCTTGAGGAGGTTATCCACGAGCACCCGGTGCTGCTGAACCGTGCCCCTACTTTGCACCGGGTGTCAGTCGAAGGTTTCTTTCCCAAGCTTTCGGAGCACCGGGCGATTGGTATTCATCCACTGGTATGTCCACCTTTTAACGCTGACTTCGATGGTGACACCATGTCGGTACATGTGCCGCTCACACCAGAAGCGATACTGGAGACCGCGGTGCTCACACTGGCTCCACACAATATCCTGTCGCCAGCCCATGGTCGGCCTTTGATGGTGCCTTCCCAGGACATCGTCGCAGGGCTTTACTACATGACCAAGCTGCGACCCAGCCGGGGTAAAGCGAAGCGCTATTTTGATGACTTCGCGACAGTATGTTCCGCTTTCGACCTTGGCGAACTCGATATTCACGACCCGATTAGATTCCGGCACAAGGGTGAAGTCTTCGAGACCAATGTCGGCCGGGTTCTCCTTAACGAGGTTCTGCCTGCAGAATTGCGATTCGTGAACGAAGTTTTCGACAAGGACAGAGTGGTAGCGACCATAGACCGTTGTGCCCGGACCTTGGGCAGTGATGTCACTGCTAGGCTTCTGGACGGCATCAAAGACCTTGGTTTTGAGATGGCCACCAGGTCAGGTCTTTCGATAGGCATCGACGATATCGTGGTCCCGAAAGAGAAAGGTGAGATTCTTCTTCGGAGCGAAAAGGAGCTTCAGAAGGTCTATCGCGCGTACGAGCGCGGGCTGATGACCGACGCGGAAAAGTACAACCTTGTTGTCAACACCTGGACTTTGGCCACTGCCGAGGTCGAAGAGGCATTGATGAAACGGATGAGCCAGGACCGTGAAGGTTTCAACCCGGTTTACATACTGATTGATTCCGGTGCCCGCGGGTCACGCACTCAAGCCGCACAGATTGGTGGGATGCGCGGTCTTATGGCCAAGCCACAACGCCGCTCGGTGGGCGAGGAGGTTATTGAGACGCCGATCAAAAGCTCTTTCCGCGAAGGACTGTCGGTCTGGGAGTACTTCATCTCAACACATGGCGCGCGCAAGGGGTTGACCGATACCGCGCTGAAGACCGCGGAGGCCGGCTATCTTACCCGGCGACTTGTGGACGTGGCGCAGGATGTGGTGGTTACCACGGAGGACTGTGGGACAATTCTGGGGCAGGAGGTGACCGCGCTGCGCGAGGGCGGCGAGGTAGTAGAGCCGTTGAGTGAGCGAATCGCGGGCAGATTTGCTGTTGATGATATTATCAACCCGGTGTCTGAAGAGGTTATCGTCAACGCGGGCGAGGATATCACCGATGAGGCAGCGCAGGAAATCGAAGACTACGGCATCGAAAAGGTGCGGGTGCGGTCGGTGTTGACTTGTGAGGCTCCATACGGCTTATGCGTGAAGTGCTACGGCCGCAATCTGGCAACCGGCCGGATTGTCGAAATCGGCGAGGCGGGTGGTGTTGTCGCGGCGCAGTCGATTGGTGAGCCCGGCACCCAGTTGACACTCAAGACTTTTCATGTGGGCGGTGTGTCGGCGCGTGTTGCGGAACAGACCAAGGCGACAGCGAAGTTCTCGGGTAAGATCAAGTACGAAGGACTGGTTGCCGCCAAGAGGTCTGACGGCGAGAGGGTTGCCCTTGACCAGGGCAGGATGATTGAAACCGCGCCCGACCGGGCGGTGCCGTTCAGCGTGCCGGCCGGTGCCATAGTGCGGGTAGCTGACGGCCAGGAGGTTGCTGAGGGCGAAACGCTGTTTGAATGGGAACCGTATTCCATTCCCATAATGGCGAGAGTCAAGGGCAAGGTTGCGTATCGCGACATCGAAGTGGGAGCTACCCTGCGGGAAGACATTGACGACCGGACTGAGCGGATGCAGCGTATCATAACTGAAGACCGGCAGCGCCGGCGCCACCCCAGGATGACGATTTCCAGCGTCAAAGGAAAGATTCTTGAGACTCACGCTCTGCCGGCCGGCGCCTATCTGGTTGCGGATAACAAGCAGAAAGTTGTGCCCGGCGACACGCTGGCCCGGCTGCTGCGCGAGATGGGGCGCACCAAGGACATCACTGGCGGTCTTCCCAAAGTGGCGGAGCTCTTTGAGGCCAAGCGTGTCAAGGACCCGGCCGTCATTTCTGAAATCGACGGTACGATTGAGGTCGGCGAGCCCAAGGAAGGCATTCGGATGGTCTGGGTTATCTCCGAGGGCGGTGCTACCAAGGAGTATGCGATTCCGTACGGTAAGTATCTGTTGATACAGGCCGGGGACAAGGTGAAAGCAGGCGATAAGCTGTGTGAAGGGTCGGTGGACCCGCACGACGTGCTTCGTGTCAGGGGCTGGCTTGCGGTTCAGGAGTTCCTGACCAACCAGATACAGGCGGTCTACCGATTGCAGAAGGTGAGAATCAATGACAAGCATATCTCGGTTATCGTCCGGCAGATGCTGCGTAAGGTAAAAATCATCGACGCCGGTGATTCGAACTTCATCGAGGGCGAGATCGTCGAACGGCGCCGTCTCTATGAAGAGAACCAGAAGCTGGCGGACGAGAATCTGAAGCCGGCCGGTTTTCAGCCAATCCTTCTCGGAATCACACGTGCGGCTCTCTTGACCGAGAGTTTCCTTTCCGCGGCTTCTTTCCAGGAGACTACCAGGGTGCTTTCAGAGGCGGCGATTCAGGGAAGACTGGACAGATTGAGGGGACTGAAGGAGAATGTTATTGTTGGACGGCTTATCCCGGCGGGCACGGGCTTTCGTGAATTCAGCCGGGTGAGGCTTGTTACAGAAGAGTCAAAGAAAAAAGACCAGGAGGCGGTATAATATGCCGACTATAAGACAGCTTATCAGGAAACCTCGGAAGGCGGTGCGCTCGCGGTCGAAAACCCCGGCGCTTAAGGGCAACCCCCAGAAACGTGGGGTTTGCACCCGTGTATACACGACCACCCCGAAGAAGCCCAACTCGGCTCTGCGCAAGGTGTGCAAGGTCAGGCTTACTTCCGGGTACGAAGTGTCAGCATACATTCCGGGTGAAGGGCACAACCTGCAGGAGCACTCAATCGTGCTGGTGCGGGGCGGTCGTGTGAAGGACCTGCCGGGCGTGCGATATCATGTGGTGCGCGGTGTACTTGATACCGCAGGCGTTGAGGACCGCAAGCAGGGAAGAAGCCTTTACGGTGCGAAGCGGCCAAAGCGCGCCGCGCGATAGGAGAACGAGCCATGGCGAGAAGACGAAAGGCGACGCCGCGGGTTCCTTTGCCGGATTCACGCTACAATTCGGTACTGACCGCCAAGTTCATCAACCACCTGATGTGGGACGGCAAGAAGACTGTAGCTCAGGCCATTTTCTACGGAGCGATGGACCTTATCGAGAAGCGCACAAAGGAGGACGGCTACGCCGTGTTCCAGAAGGCAATGAACAATGTGAAGCCGGTCCTGGAGGTGCGACCGCGGCGGGTTGGCGGCGCCACCTATCAGATTCCAATGGAAGTACGGCCCCGGCGGCGTGACGCACTGGCGATTATGTGGATGATTCGTGCGTCCCGGGCGCGGAGCGAATACAGGATGGCAGAAAGACTGGCCACTGAGTTGATTGATGCCAGCAAGAATCAGGGCACAGCGGTAAAGAAGAAGGAAGATACCCACAAGATGGCCGAGGCGAACCGGGCCTTTGCCCACTACCGCTGGTAGGTCCGGCTTCGCTTTCCGGAAAGGGGCGGGTTTGCTGACGCCGAGTTTGGCTTGACAGGCCGGGCTGTCGGGCGATAATATAGTTGAGGACTATCCGGGTCCTTAATACCCGATGAGTTCTCTTGTATTACAATAGGAGAACGTAGGGAAAGCCGGGGACGACTAACCCCGGCTTCTTTGATTGTCAGCGTCGAAGCGCGACCAGGGCGAGGTTGCGGCCGGTGGATTTATTGCGCCGGGCCGAGAAGAACAGTCCCTTGTTTTCCTTGGTGCACATTTCCAAAGATGAGGTCGCTGTCAGTCCCATTTCTGTCAGGAGCCAGCGGTTGGCAGCCCGGATGTCGAACCGGTATTTCGTCCTTTTCTGCCCGGCCCTGACAGGTTCGAAGAATTTGTCGGCTGTCGGGAAATTCTCGGAAATACGGGTCACCACGTTGTCAGCCACAGAATAGCAACTCGGGCAGATGCACGGGCCAAGGGCGAATTTCAGGTCTGTGAGCGGAATCGAGAAACGCCGGGACATCGCCCGGGCCAGTTTTTCCGCGATGCGAGCGGCGGTCCCGCGCCAGCCACAGTGGGCGATGCCAACGCAACGCAGGTCCCGGGCATATATGTAGACCGGCATGCAGTCAGCGACTTTGACTGCCAGACCGACGTTCAGTTGACTGGTGAAGGCAGCGTCTCCTTCGAGCAGGTCAGGCGGAACTTTATCGTAGGATATGGGCAGCACCAGGTCGGAGTGGGTCTGCTTGAATGTGATTATGGTGGGAATACGGAGTGCACGCTTGACCCGGTTGTAGTTATCCTCAACAGCGGACTTGTCATCGCCCACATCGAAGGATAGATTCAGGGACTCGTAGTTATTGCGTGAGATACCACCCTTGCGGGTTGTAAAGGCGACAAGCAGGTCTGGAGCGGCAGGCAATGCGTAATATTCGATGCCGTCAACAGTACGAAGAAGCCATTGGACAGCGTCAGGGGCCATCTCTTATTCCTCTGAGTGGGTCCGCAGGTCGCGCAGATTGAGCCGGGTACTTGTTCGACCTGCGTAGCTGCGCCGGTCAACGGTGTAGCAGATGTCCAGGTGCTCTTTGCGGCCGACTTCGAGGTTGGGCAGTTCCTGGCTTCTTTTCCAGGCTACAGCCTCGAGCACGGTGCTCCCGGAACGCACTCTGAGCCTGAGGTGGTTCTTGCCGATGCGGCGGGGATAGCCTACCACTTCCAGGCCAAGAGTAGCTAGTACCGGCTTATGGTTCTCGGGCCCGAACGGGTCCATTTGCTGCAGGAACCGGATGAAGCTCTCGTCAATCTCTTCGAGGGTGGCAACCGCATCGACATGAAGACTGGGCCGGTAGATTTCTTCGGGCAGTTCGGCCGCGAAGCGATTGATAGCGCGGACAAAATCCGGGATGCGCTCGGGCTCGATATTGAGGCCGGCTGCGCACTTGTGCCCGCCGAACCTCAGCAAGTGTTCGGCGCAGGCCTGAAGTGAGGCGTAGAGGTTGAATCCGCTGATGGAACGGCCCGACCCTTTGCCCTGGTGGTCTTTCAGGACTATGACGATGCAGGGCCGGTAGTAGCGTTCAACCAGCCGGGAAGCCACAATGCCGATAACCCCTTGATGCCAGTCTTTGCCGGCCACCACCACGACCCGCTGCTCATGGAGCTTCTGGCTTTCGACCAGTTCAACCGCTTGGGCAAGGGTTTTTTCTTCCAGGGCCTGGCGGGTCCGGTTCATCGTATCGAGTTCGGTGGCCAGTTGGTCGGCTTGGTCCGGTTCAGTGGCGAGCAGCAGTTCCGCGGCCATGCGGGCGTGGCTGACTCGGCCGGCCGCGTTGAGCCGCGGGCCAAGGAGAAAGCCGACATCATAGCTGGTGAGGGGCCGGTTTCTTATGCCGGTGCGCTTCATGAGTGCCTTGAGCCCGGGTCGGGTGGTTTTGCCGATGGCATTGAGACCCAGGCGGGCAAGGATGCGGTTTTCATCAACCAGCGGCACCATGTCCGCGACCGTGCCCAAACCTACCAGGTCCAGAAGCCCGGTCAGCTCGGACTTGGGACGGCCGAGTGCTGCAAGAATGCTCCAGGCCAGCTTGAACGCAACTCCGACACCGGCCAGCCCGGTGAAAGGATAGCAGGAATCAGGCCGTTTGGGATTGACGACCGCAAGAGCGGCCGGGAGCTTGGCTGGAGTCTCGTGGTGGTCGGTTATGATGGTGTCGATGCCGGCTTCGCGCGCCGCGGCCACCGATTCGAGGTCAGTGGAACCGCAGTCGTTGGTGATAAGCAGCCGTATCTTCTGCTCCCGGCAGAACTGGATTCCGTCCATGGACAGGCCGTAGCCTTCGTTTTCGCGGTGGGGTAGATAGTAGATAACGTCAGCGTCCAGGCCCTGGAGCACGGATACGAGCAGGACTGTGCCGGTTACGCCGTCAACATCATAGTCGCCGTACACACAGATTCGCTCCCCCTGGTCAATTGCTGTGATTATCCGACTGGTGGCTTTCTCGATGTCGGGAAGGGTGTCCGGTTGTCTGAGCTTGGCCGGCGACGGGTTAAGGAAACCCCTGATTGCATCGGCGGTCCGGAGCCCGCGCTGATACATCAACTTGACCGCAAGCTCGGGAAGTTGCATGCTTGAGGCAAGACCGGTGATGCCGGCATCCGGTTTGTCCGGCATGTGCCATTGATGGGACGGACTCACTTCAGCCACGTTACCTTTTAGCTATTTGTGGAGAGATGTCAAGTCAGTAACTAGCGGCGCAGATGGGATTCCACCCGGTTGAGTGCAGAACGGGCCTCGGTGTGGCTCGGGTCCAGAGTGATTGCCCGAGTGAGGTGCTGATAGGCCGAATCCAGGCTGTCCATGCTGACATGAACCAGGCCAAGCAGGTAGTGAGTTTCAGCGTTTGTCGGGTCCTGTCTGATTGCGTCCTGGTAGAGACGGACAGCGGCAGGAAAGTCGCGGCGGGCGATGGCGATGCGGGCCGCACCCAGAAGCGCAAGAATCCGGTGGCGCGGTTCTCTGGCGGCCAGGCGGGCGAGCTTGTTGTATTCCTGTTCGGCTTCGTTTGCTTTCCCCATGCCGGCGAGCAGGACCAGCAGGCTGTAACGGGCCGAGGGGTTTTCCGGGTTGGCATCGAGCGCGCGGCCGAACGCAGTCAGGGCCGGCTTTGGCTGTCTCTGGCTGAGATAGATGTTGCCGGCCTGGGTCCAGGCCTGAGATGAATAGCTTTCCCGGTCAACCGGAATCAGGCTGAAACCGATGCAGAGAATCACGACTGCTGCCAGGCCTGTTGCCAGCCGAACGAGTTTTCTTGACGAGACTGAACTGACAAGCTCGCTTGCCCCAAAGCCGGCAAACATCAGTAGGAACGGGATTACGGGTGCGCGCAGCCGGGACAGGACATAGAACACAAGCGCGGAAAAGAAGTAGCCGCCGATAAACAGATAAACCAGCCAGGTCCGGCCGCGATGCGGCCAGGCGAAGACCATACCCAGGATTCCAAGTGCGGCGACAAGCCCGAAGTTTACGAATGCCAGTTTAAGGGCGAACGACGCCTGGTGGGCGGTTTCCGGATAGTAGTTGTTCGGGACTTCGTAGTTGCTCCAGAACAGAAGGAACTTCCGGCCCAGAAGCTTCAGGAACTTGCCAGGGCTGGAGAAGATGAAGTTCAGCCCCTGCCGCAGCCAGTGGTTTGATGCTTTTGACCAGGTGACTTCTTTGCCGTCAATGGTCTTTGCCACTTGCTTGAGCCGCAGGTGCGAGAATCCCGGGGCGCGCTCGAATTCTCCGGCCGGCTGCCAGGTGCCGTCAGCCACGGGGTTGTTGCCGTAATAGAAGTTGATGCCGGAATGAGCGGTGAACAACACCGGGTCGCGAGCGACGACCAGGTTGCGGATTGGAATTATGGCGATAACGAGCACTGCGGCAGCGGTCAGAATTCCGAGGTTGCGAAGACTGGTTTTGCTGCGCCAGAGAATCAGGAGAAAGAACGGCAAGAGAAGCAACAGTTCAGGTCGGCAGATGACGAGGAGCCCGAATGCTATGCCGGCCAACGCCCAACCCCACATCTTGTTCTTGGCGATGAGTATCAGCCAGAGGGTCAAGAGGCTGAGAAGGACGGTCAGTTCAACATAGAGCAGAGTGCCGGTGTAGAAAACCAGGATTCCGGTCAGGGCAAATCCGAAGGCAGCAATGAGGGCACTGGTGCGGTTGAAGATCCGGCGGGCGGAGTCATAGAGCAGAAAACAGGACCCGGTGGCAAGCAGGGCCTGGAGCGATTGAACTACTAAGACTTTCTGGCCGAATACGGCGTAGACCCCGGCCAGCAGATAGGAATAGAGCGGCCGCAGGAAGAAAACATCGCTGCCCCAGAAGTTGTTGTTCAGGATATCGAGCGCCCTTTGGTGGTAATAGTAAGCGTCCACCATCTGGGCTGAGATGGTCGAGAACGGATGGCCGCGCATTTCCAGGATGAAGACGAACCGAACGATGAAGGTGAGCAGTAATGCAAGAACCGGGAGCAGGAATTGCCTCTTACCTGGTACTGCCTTTTCTGGTCTGGATTTCTTTCTGCGGCGGGTCATTAGTCAGGGCAGTATAGAAGGTCGGTTCTCCGGCGTCAAGGCAAAACGATGTCACAGGGCTTGGTTGCCGGCTTTACACCCAGGAACCGAAGTTGAAACACCAAGACACAATGAACAAGAGAAATCCAAATGACTAAATCCAAAGTCCTAATCAGACAAACCCAAATGCCTAAATCCTAAAAGGCAACGCAGCCACCTTCCTTTGTCATTCCGACCGGAGGCGCGCAGCGCTGGAGCGGAGGAATCTCCTCTGAGAGACCCCTCGACGGAGCCTGCCCTGAGCGAAGCCGAAGGGCTCGGGGTGACACTGGGTGTCACTTTGGGCTTTGACATTGATTGGACATTTGAGCTTTGAGCTTTGGATTTTGGACTTTCATTCCCTTTGTGCCTTATATGTTATACTGGGTTCATGAGGCTCATGAAGTACAATTGTGGGACGCTGTAATGAAAACGGAAAGTTGTGACCCCGCCGGGAAGAAGACCATTGTGCCTTTATG
>JAUWNN010000112.1 GCA_030612625.1 Caldifarciminota bacterium | reverse complement strand
AAGAGCTGCCCAATGGCTTGATAGATGCTGCCGGTGGACAGGTCGGTCTTCACCTCAATCAGCAACTCAACCCGGCCAGACTCATCGGTAAGGTAGAGATCTCGAGGCTGGTCATTGGCCGGTTCCCGTCCCAGCAGGCGCTCCACCTCATCATGCAGCGTGTTGACGACTGACCCGTGGTAGCATTCACTTTCAATCGCGCCGCCAGCAGCGTGGGGGCAGCGTTTCCCCGTGAACTCAGGATTGAAGCTGCCTGCCGACGGCCCGCGAGTCCTGACTCCGGCGCCTTGAAGTTTGCCAACTGCCTTCACCCGATCCACTTCCCTAGCGAATCGACCGAGTTGAGCCGGGAAGTCGGGGCCACCGATTCTGCCGACTACCACTACGTCGGTCTCAACGTCATCTGGCCAACGGATGGTGTGCCAGTTGCCGCCACGATACTCGCGCACGAAGGTGTTCTTGCCCACACCCTTAACGCCGCCGCCGATCATACCGGTGTGCGCTAGGTACATATTCTCATCGGCATCAGCCAAGAAGAGCCCTCCATGTTTGCGCAAATTGCCTTCCTGCTGGGTCGTACTCTGGCAGGACATGTACAGGACCTTCGCCTCCTCGGGATTGTCGGTGCCGTAGAAGTCCCAATACACCGTCGGGTCCTGCTTTTCGTCGGAAACAGACCAGAACTGTTCGAGGGCATGCCAGTAGACATCGAATTCCTGGTTGCCACCCCGCCAGCTCACCACCTTCCTGAAACGCTTCGCACTGCCCTGTAGCTGACCGACCAGGGCCGCCTGGGCCCTTCGCTTCTCCGGCCTAGCATCCATAATACGGAATTGCATCTTCCCTCCTAGGGGATAATCGGGGACATAATATCATTTTCTACTTCTCCTCGGCTGACAGCTTACAGCTCACAGCCCTGCTGATTGCGGAGTTACGGGGACACATTACTTAACTCCTCCACATCCACACGGGTTCGATAGTGAAGTGCAACACTTTGGACGGCGAAAGGAAAGGAGCTCTCCTGAGTGGCTATGCACAAGAAGTACCGACACCTGTCGCATGAAGCTCTGGACTTCGCCGGCCCGCTCTTGTTCGAGGATGCTTTCCAACCAGACGTTCGTGTCAACGAGAAACACGGTCAGTCGCCCCACCACTCAAGTGCCTTCTTCTGGAGTTCGAGCGAAGTGTACTTGTCCCGATACTCACGCAGCGCGCCGGCCCAGGTCTGGCGCAGGTACTTCTGCTTGGGACGCACCCGGGTCGCGCTCAGGAATCTGGCAAAGTCCCTGACCTCGGACTGTAACTCCTCAGGCAATTCCTTTGTCAGTTCGACCACTTCGTCAAGTGTCTTCATGTTTCACCTCACGTTTTCAGAGTCAATATACCTTTTTCTCGCCGCCAAATCAAGCGCGGGTGCGCACGCGAAAACCGATATAGGATTGGCCACGAAAGCACGAAATCCACGAAAGATGAACCTCCCGGACTCAGAACTGGTAAGGGTGACACCCTGCGCCGCGCAAGGGTGTCACCCTATCTCTTCTAGGCCGCACGGTTGCTGCTTCTCCGTTTCGTGTTCTTCGTGTCTTCGTGGCTCTATTCCGATTCTGGGCCACGTCTCGTGTGGGGCAGCGGGTTGACATTCGGCAGGACACAGATACCCTTTGGCCATGAAATCGAAGTTGAGTTTTCTGCTGTCTGTTCTGGTTCTTGTTGTCGGGTGCGGAGGGCCTGGTTCGGGCCCTGGTGTTCTGGAGATGGGGGAGACCTGGCTGGCGACCTATCTTGGAGATGAGAAGATAGGCTATTCGGTGTCCAGGTACGACAAGTATGCGGACGGCTACCGTTTTGACAATTTGATTAAGATGAAAATCGCAATGGCAGGCATAACTCAGGAGATTCGTTCCCGCTCAGTGGTTGTAACCGGGCCGGACCTGACCCTGCAGTCGCTGAAGTTCAGTTTCGAATCCCAGAACCGTAGCCTCAAGGCCACTGGTACGGTGAAAGGCAATGAGTTGGTGATTCAAGCCGGAGAGGACAAGCCCAGGGTCATTCGCCTTGAAGGGCCGGTCTACCCGATGGCAGCGTTGGGCAAGCTGGTCAAAGGCCATAAACCGAAGTCTGAATCCACGTTCCGGCTCAAGGTATTTGACGCGACCGTGATGTCGGTAGTGCCGGTCGAAGTGACGATTCTCGGGCAGGAGAAGCTGACGATTGGAGATAAGGTTTATGATGCGCTCAAGGTGGAAACCAGGATGGCGAGGTTCACGGTCACAAGCTGGCTTGACCGGAACGGGATGACTTTGGCCGAGAAGTCGCCGCCCAAGATGAGGTCGGAACGCACCAGCCCGGAACGAGCAATGGCCGGTGAGTCGGGCAAGGCCAGGCTTGATTTGCTTAAGATGTTCCGGGTTCAGGTTGACACTGTTGTGCGCGAACCGGCCAGAGTGCACCGGGCCAAGCTTGAAATCAGCGGGGTCAGGCCGGGTGATTTCGAGTTCGCGAGTGTGAACCAGCGTGTGCTGAGCAAGAAACCGCTCCAGCTCGAAGTGCTGGTTCCAAAACCGGGCTCATCACCGATTCCGCTTCCCATAAAGACCGAGCAGGCTTTTCTTGAACCGTCCTTTGCGATTCAGTGTGATAATCCGGAGATTCAGGCAAAGATGCATGAAGCTCTGGGCGAACCGAAAGAAGCGGTGTCGGCAGCCAGGAAACTGGTGTCCTGGGTCTTCACGGTTCTGGAAAAGGAGCCGACCGCATCGTTCCCCAGTGCGCTCGATGTTCTGAAGCACATGAAAGGCGACTGCAATGAACACGCGGTTTTCTACGCGGCGCTGGCCCGGGCCGCGGGAATCCCGACCAAAGTGGCGGTCGGCCTGGTCTATATGAACGGTGCGTTCTATTATCATGCCTGGAACGAAGTATTCCTGGGAAAGTGGATTCCGGTTGACGCCACTTTCGGTGAGTTTCCGGCCAGTGCCCTGCACCTGAAGCTGAGTGAAGGAGAGCTCAGGGAGCAGGCTCAGATTCTTGCCGTAGTCGGCAGAATCGGCATCAGAATTCTGGAGTTCGAGTAAGCGGAAGAAAAAGGGTTCAAGGATTCCAGGGTTCTAGGGTTCTAGGGTTCTAGGTCTCGAACCCTCGACCCCTTTCCTTCCTATTCCTGTTCCTCGGGTGCTATCTCCTCTTCTGGAGGTTGTTCTTCTAATTCCTCGGTCTCAAAGATGAAATCAGACTCCTTCATCAGAATTTCTATTTCAGCTTTGCCGCTCAGGTCCTGGATGAGCGCATCATAGAGCTCTTTGAGCTTGGCCTGGCGGATTTTGCCGTCAATCTTGGCACTGACTTCTTCGAACGGCCGGGTAAAGGCCTTTTTCTTTTCTTCTACTTTGATGAAGGCATAGGTCGAATCATTCAGCTTGATTACCCGTGAAATGCGGTTCTTGGAAAGGCTGAACGCGGCGCTGATGACTTTTTTGTCGCGGGCTTTATCATCACGGGTAAGCCAGTGTATGTCGCCGCCCGACCATTTGCTGCTTGCGGTCGAGAATCGCTGCGCAAGGTCTGCAAAGGTTATTTCCCGGGCGGTATCCTTCTTTGTCACCTTTACCAGCAGCACGCCGTCCGGAATCTGGCGCGGCTCAGCAACTTCGTTTACCTTGAGCTTGAACAGCCCCTTTACAAAGCTCGTGGGCAACGCCTGGTCAAGGATAACATAGCTGCCTAGCCGGCTTGAGTCGAGCACAGGTACGCCGGTCGAGTCGGTTTCAAGTTCCAGGTTCAGCAGTTCAGCCAGTTCTTCGGCGGTCTGCGCGGTTTCCAGTTCGGGTTTGTACAGCTTGTCTTCCTTTGACAGGTCAGCGAACGCGAACCCGCAGTTCGACTCAGAGCGGAACGGACCGGCAAGTTCGCACCGGCTCGACATATCCGGGACATCGTAATTGCCACTCCTCGTGACCGGTGGGTGGGGCAGAAGCGCGGGCGGGCCGGTCAGGCTGCTCAGGCCGAGGAGTGAGTCGGTGTTCTCGGTGGCGGCCAGGATTTCGCTCATCTCGACCGTTTCATCTGAATCCGGAATAAGCAGGCCGCGGCCTTCAATCATCTGCGGGAGGCGGCCGGCAACAGCCCAGCGCCGGAGCTGACTTGCCCGGGACCAGGTCGAAGCGACGATTTCCCGTGCATGGACCTGGGCCAGCACCTTGAATTCGTCAATCGTCTCTTGGTAGTCGGTTTTGAGCTCGGCTGAGTCAATCTCTACCTTTTCGGTCGTCATTATGGCCTTGTACCGGTCAATGAGCATCCTGGACCGGCGGGCCAGGACCTGGTCAACGACCCGGTTCCAGAGCCAGGTCTTTTTGGCTTCGCAGTCCTTGAGGATGAGCTTTTCCAGAATCAACTGGTCGAGGATTCTCTGTTTTCCTTCCGGTGTCTGGAACTGGCTGCGGTAGAAGGGCGGAATCGTGTTAAGGCGCTGTTCCAGTGTTGTCCGGTCAATCACAATGCCGTCAACCACGACCAGCGTATCTCGATTCTCTTCAATCGCGGTCGAGTCGAGCTCAATAGTTGTTTTACGCTTGAGTTCCTCGACTTTCTGCTCGTAGATGCGGTTGATATTCTCCTGTCTGACCTGGGTCTGAATCTGGTTTCTGACTTCCTTGTAGGGACGGACCACTTTGGGTTTCTTTTCTGTGGCTTTAAGGATGACAAAGCCGTCCTCGGTTTTGACCGGCGGGCTCATCTGGCCGGGTTTCAGACGGAAGGCCATCCCTTCAATCTGTTTGGGATGCACCCCGCGGGCGAAAAAGCCCATATCACCGGCCCGGTCCTTGTCCGGAGCGGTTGAATGGGTCTTGGCAATGCTGTCCCAGACTGCCGTGGTATCGGTCAGAAGCACCCGGCGCAGAGAGTCGGCCTTGGCTCTGGTTGGGACAACAATTTGATAGGCGTGCACCTTTTCAGGTGTGGTGTATCTGGTCGGCCGGTCCTTCCGGTACCGGGCCTGGAGCGCCTTTTCCGAAGGTTCGGCCTTGGCATTCACTTCGCGGTTGTACCATTCTTCGAAAACCGCCCGGTCACGTGTTTCTTTCAGGCCGGTGGCATAGGCCGGATCCTCGAGGACATTGGCGGACAGGGCGGCTTCATACAGCAGCCGGTTTTCAATCATCGTATCCAGAAGCTGCTGTTTCTTCTCAAAGACTTCATAAGCGATCGGATAGCGGCTGATGCGGTCGTCCAGTTCGATGCGGGTAAGCGGGAATTTGTTGACATAAGCAACCCGGTCCTGATAGTTCTTGCGGAAGCAGCGCTCAATTGCATCGAGCGCATCCTCACCATAAGTTGATTTCATGTACCGGCAGGCCACTTTTTCGTAGTTCTTGGCTGCGTCGAGGAATTTCTCCTGCAGTTCCTGGGTCAGAGCCAGCCGGTAGATTATGTCGGGCCGGCGCCGCTGCTTATAAGAGTCGGTCCGGAAGATGGAAAGCAGTTTGCCCAGGCCCCGGCTTTCAGTTTCCGGGATTTCTTTCAGGATTTCACGATAGGTCGATTCGGCCAGGGCATAATCCTGGAGTTTATCAAGGTAGAAGTCACCGATTTCCAGCTTGACAAGGAACCGGTCATTGGGCCGGCGTGCGGATGCGTCCAGGCGCTTCAGAGCATCCTCGGCTGATTCGTAATCCTGAGTGACATAGAACCGGTAGATACTGTCAAGTGCCGGTGTCAGTTTCTGAGCACTGGCAAGTGCGGCTGCGAACACCAGTGCAAGGATTAGCGTCTTCTTCATCTTACCTCCTGTTGAATCCATCTGCCTATTGCCATTCGGCTGCAAGTCAGCCGGTATAGTCCTTTCCGGTTACTCCAGTCAATGTATGAACTGAAGCCCGAGCATCATCACGGCACCGGAGAAGATCGGAACTACGACGTTGTCGTTAACTTCAATCGGTAACGCCTCAACCAGAGAGGCGGAAACAGCACCAAGGATACCGACTCCAAGGGGCAGGTCAAGTCTGGGAAGCACGGATACCAGATAGGCGACCCCGATGCAGGATACGAGTCCGGCCAGGGTTCCTTCGAGGGTCTTGCGGAAAATCTTTATCCGGCCGACTGAAAGGCCGACGACTGCGGCAATGGTGTCGCCGACGGCCAGAAATGAGATGGCGGCTATGAACACACCCCGGCCCGCCTCCGGGCTGGTTCCCAGGAGTCCGCTTCCAAAAACCAGCATGCAGACAAACGATGCCAGCATGAGGTAGCTGCCGCCGGTCAGTGAGCTGAACTCCCGGCGGCGCAGCAGAGAGCCGAACAGGATGATGAAGATGCCCTTGAACGGGTTGAGGTGGAGGCGGAGGAAATCGATTGCCAGGAAGGCTGTCGTGGCGATGGCCATCAGAATCAGGGCCAGTTTCTGGGACATCGGGTAATAGAGCACGGGTATCAGCAGCGCCACCAGATGAGCCAGTTTCCGGCCGGCTTCGGCTCCTAGAACTCAACACCTCCGGAGATCTGTTGCGCGCTGCCCAGGTCGCGAGCACCGGGAGAGTATCCGCTGGCATAACCGTAGTCCAGATAGAAATGCTTGTACCGGCCGCCCAGCCCGAAGGTAAGATTGTTGCGAAGCATTCCCAGCCGGCCGAACAGGACATTGCGGAAGGAGTATTCGAGCCCGAGGCTGTGAAAGAAACTGGCATCTTCAGGGTCTGCTTCGACTTCAAAGGCGAGCCCGAGTGCGTCCTGGCCCAGGCCAAAGGTTTTATTCAACCCCAGGGCCGGACGTGGCAGAATGAGCTCACGCGTTCCGGTAGTCCAGAACAATGGAGAAGTGCTGGCATTGCGAACCCGCAGTCCGACGTCAATCCCTGCTCCCGGCGTCAGGACCAGCCCCAGGTCAATACCCATCCCGAAGCACGAGCCGACACCAAGGTCCTGGTAGATGACTTTGGCGTTCCCGCCCAGCGCGAAATGGGGTGAAAGGATGCGTGAGTAGTTGATGTAACTCACGAGTTGGTTCGCGCTGACGGTTCGTTCCAGATAGGGACGGTTGTTCTCGCCCGGTGGTTGAGTGGTGTCAGGAAGGGTTGTGAGCTTGATGTCAGGAATGCCGTTGTGCAGGATACCGATTCCAAAGGACTGGAGTCCGGACACGAACGAGACTCCGAGGAAGTTGTGCTGGAGAAGGCCTGAGAAGTCTTCGGAGTGGAGGAAAAACGCCCCGGTGCGCCTTGTCCGACCGGCCAGGGCCGGGTTGTAGTAGATTGCGGCCGGGCCGCTGACCGATGCCACTACCGACCCGCCCATTCCAATGGCGCGTGCCGAGGTTCCCAGTTCCTCGAAATCCCCGGCATACTTCGTTGCCAGCACGTTCGATGCAAGGAACAGTACAATAAGTGCGGTACAGCGCCATCCATTCCTGGTTATTGGATTCAACATAACCTCCTGAATTGGTTCATTGACTGTCAGGTATCCGTCTGACACGACCGATAAGCTCTTTCTTGAAGATGTACTTCGGCTTGCTGTAAGTGGGTTTGATGGTCACCCTGACCTGATATTCTCCTTCTTCGACCAGGTTTCCCTGGTTGTCCCTTCCGTCCCAGACGATAAGCACTTCGCCTGGCCGCTGGTCATGAGGGGGTGCAAGGGTCCTCACGGTTTTGCCTGAGTTGTCGGTAATGGTTGCGCACACATCGGCCACTTCGGTGACATAAAGGGCGATGGTTGTGCCCGGCCGGTCGGCATCGAATTCGGCCGGGAAGCAGCCGATAAGATAGCCGTCCAGGCCGACCCAGTAGTACTGGCCGCCTTCAGCCTCGTTGACAAATAGCTGGCCGAAACGGCGCCAGATTACGATGCCGCGCGGTGAGTCGAACCGGCCGCGGGGTCCGTGCGACACCAGGTATTTCAGGTTCGGGTCGAAGATGTGGATTTCGGAGTTCTCCTTGTCGGTAATATAGACATTGCCGTGCCGGTCAAAGGCACAATAGGAGAACCCGGCCTGGTCAAGGCCGATGCGGCGCATTCCGACCCAGCGCTTGACCTGACCGGTCAGAGACAGTTGGTTGATTCTCGTGCCATTGCGGTCAATAACAACGGCACTATGGACTCCGAATTCATTGTACTGGGCGTTTCGGTCGAGCACGGCAATCGCGGTCGGATGGTCGAGTTCTGCAGTCCAGACCGCATGGGTGCTGCCATCCGGATTGTAGACGACTATCCGGTTATTATCAGTGTCGGCCACATACACCCGGCCGCGTGAGTCGAGGTCAACATCGTGCGGTGATTTCAGGTCTGAGTTCAGTACTGAAACCCAGTGGAGCCCGCCTTTGATATAGCGCAGCCGGACGACCCGGTCATTACCGGCGTCAGCAACATAAACGTCACCCTGGGGATTGCAGCAGATCCCATAAGGCCGGTTGAACTGGCCTGAGTCCGAGCCACTCGAGCCGTACAGTCCGGGCTTCAGCAGCTTGACGTTGTAGATAATCTGGTCGGTGCCCGAGTTGACACCAAACAGGGTAAGGATGTGGTCATCCTTGCCGGTCGAGGGGTCGTCTTCCTCGACCATCTTGGCTCCACACATGCCTTGCGGGTCGCTGATTTCAAAGTCCCTGCCCAGATACAACTCGAGATAGAAACGACTCACTCGGTGGAACCCGAGAGTGTGGCTGAAAGACGGAACCAGCAAGGTAGTTGGTGGGTCCACAGCCAACAGGAAAAGCAGCAGCAGGCTCACTGGAGAAATGCTATCGGTCGAGTTGGTGAAGTCAAGCCGCAGAGAAAGGGTTCAAGGGACCGAACCCTAGAACCCTGGAACCCTCGACCCCTCGACCCCTTTCTTTATATGTCCTTCGCGGTTCGGGATTCCGAAAGTCGAGAGCAGTATCCTGGAAATGGAAGTCTCGGGAAAACCGAAACTTGACATCCGCAAATAGACGACCTATAATACCATACCCAACCAGGAAAGCAGGTCTTTCCTGCGGGTTACATCGAGAAAACAGGAGCCGGGCGTGGGCTTACTAGAGTGTACTATTGGACTGCACAATCGAATACCCGGCAAGAATACCTGATAAAGACCGCAAGGGTGAGAGGGTTACCACCCTTACGGAGTAACTGAGGTCAGAAACAGAAGCCTTTATAGGAGGTTTCAATGAGGCTAAGATGTTTGTCCGCAAAACCTTTCCTTGCCGGATTCATCGGATTCTTCCTGCTGGCAGGGATTGGACAGGCTCAAGTTAGAATCTGGGAGTCGTGGTACGATTCCGGTTACGACGGCTGGGACGAGGCGACCGCGATTGCACTGACTCCGGAAGATGACATCGTAGTGACCGGATTCAGCGAAGGAGAGTTCTTTCTCGATTTCGACATTGCCACGGTCAAGATATCAGCGGAAACCGGAGATACAATTTGGACCCGGCGGTATCAGGCCGGTCCTACCACCAGGGATTCGGCTGCTGCGATTGCAGTGGAC
>JAUWNN010000047.1 GCA_030612625.1 Caldifarciminota bacterium | reverse complement strand
TTTGCGCTTTGGCTTCTGGCTTTTGACTTCTGCCTTTCTTTGTGTCCTTGGTGCCTTGGTGTTTAGATTCTGCCTTCTGTGTTTATCTGTGTTTATCTGCGGTTCATTTCCCTCTTGGCGGTTGAGCGTTGGTTGCTCCCGGCTTGACAATGGCAGGCCGGTAGCGAATACTGGAGTCAGTTGATGCGGAACAGTGCCCTTTTCAGGGTTGTATCTTATGGTAGGAATCATCCGGTGCTGCGCATGCTGCGCAGCCGCTATGGAGGAATCGTGAAATATCTCAGATGGGCAGTAGGCTTTGTTCTTCTGGTTCTTGGCGGTTGCCCGGGCCCGAAGGAGAGGCTCAGGCCGACTCGGAAAATCAGTATGCCTGAATTCACTGCCGAGGAGCTGGTCCGGGCCGAGCCTCTGCATATTGTTGCGGCGACACCGACCGGCATGGTGGAAAGGTTTCAGGAGGCTGATGAGATTGCGGTGAGTTTTGATGCGGTGATGACAGCGCTTGAGGCGGTGCCTGACACTCTGGACTTTCCCTTGCTGCTGGAGCCTGACGTGCCTGGAACGTGCCACTGGCTTGGCACCCGGACTATCGTGTTCAGGCCGGACACTTTCCTGACACCAGCGACAGAGTTCAAGGTTACCGTGCCCAAAGGGGTGAAAGCGGTCGAAGGTCAGATGCTCAAGCAGGATTACTCGTTTTCTTTCTCGACCGTCCGGCCCCAACTGGAGAACTCTGACCCGTATCATAATCAGAAGATGGTGGAGCTTGACCACTGGGTCTGGCTTGAGTTTAACGTGCCGATGGACCCGAAGCGGGCGCGCCGGTTTATCAGGCTGGTCGAGCCTGATGGGACCGAGCGTGGTTTTGCCCTGCGCCAGCCGCGCTCTCAGGAGAAGTCTAACCGGTGGTGGTACAACCCGATGGACACGGCCAGAGTGCTTGTGTTGATTCCGAAGCGCGGTTTGCGGATACAGACCGAGTATGAGATGGTGCTGAAAAAGGGGCTGCTTGCCAGGGAAGGAAACCTTGGGCTGGAAAAGGAAAGACGGCTGGTATTCAAGACATTCAACCGGTTCCGTTTCCTGGGCGTACGTACGGAAGACGGCCACCATCCTGAGGATGCGCTTGCATTCGAGTTCTCCAATCCGGTGCCGATTTCAAACCTGGCGACCGGTGTCAGGTTCAAGCCCGAGCTTGAGATTCCAAAGAGATACCATGACCAGATGTGGGCGAGCCGGTCCCCTTATCTGAGCCTTCCGCTTGAGCCGGAGACCAGTTACCAGGTGGTTCTGTCGCGCTGGCTCAAGGACCAGTTCGGCAACCGGCTGGGCCATGATGTCAGGTTCAGTCTGAAGACCGTTTCTTACCGGCCTTCGGTCCAGATGCCGACCGGCCGCGGGATTGTCGAGTCTGAAGGCAAGCTCAAGCATCCGGTCCGGCTGGTGAATATCGAAAGCCTGGCTGTGCGGATGAGGCGGCTGGACCGTTCTGAAGTTGTCCCGTTCTGGCGCAGGGCTTATGACTACTCATACCGGTATGATGAACCTGAAGCCAGGCCGTATGAGGAGCCCGGGTTCTATACTTATGAGAAACTGTGGCGCCCGAACCTGAAATGGAACCAGCGAACCTTGCGGTCGATTGACCTGAAGCATGGTCTGGGCACGCGCAAGTCCGGGTTCCTTTTCTGCGAGCTGGACATGCTGTTTGAGCCGTACCACGGAAGCCGGCACCGGCGGGCATTGCTCCAGGTGGCCCCATACGGCCTGACCGCGAAGTTCTCGCCTGAGAACGGGCTGGGCTATGTTACCAGGCTGCGCAATTGCGCGCCTGTTCCTGGTGCCCGGGTTCAGCTCCGGGATGACCAGAACCACGTGGCATGGAGCGGCCGGACCGACAAAGATGGATTTGTCAAATTCCCGGGATGGGATGAGCTGGGGACTAAGGCCCGTAATGAGTGGTCCAGCCCCAGGGTATGGATGTTTGTGGACGGTGAATGGGGCGAGGCTTTTGTCCATTCCGGCTGGGGCACGGGAAGCAGTCCGTATGAGTTCGGAATTCGCTATGACTGGCATCCTGAGCCGAAGAAACCCAGAGGGTTCCTGTTCACTGAGAAAGGCTTGTACAAGGCCGGGGACACGGTGCGAATCAAGGGGATGGTGCGGGCAAAGAAGATGGGGCGCTGGGTCATTCCCGGAAAGCGAAGCGGAACATTTGTGGTAACCGATTCCCGAAACGAAGAAGTTATTGAGAAGAAGATTTCCCTGTCCGACCGGGGCAGCTTCGACATTCAGGTTCCTCTGGCTGAAGATGCGGTGTCAGGCTATTACTCGATGCGCTATGAGCTGGATGATGAGGAGTTCCGGGGTTCGTTCCGGGTCGAGGCGTACCGGCCGGCAGAGTTCGAAGTGGAAGTCAAGGCGGACAAAGAGGAGTATATCGCAGGTGACCGGTTTGAGGCCACAGTCAGTGGCCGGTATCTTTTCGGGGCCGTGATGGCCGGTGACGTTGTTTCCTGGACTGTTTCGCTCAGCCCGACCGGCTTTTCGCCGCCGGGACATGACGGTTTTCAGTGGAGACCTTATATGGACCAAGGGGCTGATAGACATCGTCAACTGGCGTCAGGTTCTGGTGAGCTTGACAGCGACGGCCGAATCAGCGTGAAAGCAAAGCTGGACCTGGGTAAAGGGCTGCGCACCTGCCAGGTGAGCTGTGAGGGAACGGTTACGGCAAAGAATGAGCGAAGCATCTCAGGCCGGGAAACGTACATGGTGCACCGGGGCGAACTGTATGTCGGAGTCAAAGCTGATGACCATTTTATTGAGCTGGGTGATTCGCTCGGATTCGACCTGATAGCGGTCAAGCCGGACGGAGAGCTGGTCTCAGGGCAGACTGTCAGTGTTACTGTGTTCCAGAGGGTCTGGAAGTCGGCGCGCAAAGCCCGGACCGGAGGCCGGTATTCATGGGTGAGCGAAAAGCAGGACAAGAAGGCCGGTGGGCTTAAGGTCAAGACCGGTAAGGAACCGGTGCGAAGATGGTTCAAGCCCCAGAAGCCCGGCCGTTACTGGCTCAAGTGCGAAACCCGGGATTCCCGGCGCAATTCGATAAGGACCGATGTTTCGTTCTGGGTTGCGGGCAAAGGTGAGGCTGCCTGGATGATGCGCGATGACGACATGATTGACCTGGTGCGGGATAAGGATTCGTACAAGCCGGGCGATACTGCGCGTATCCTGGTGAAGTCACCGTGGACCCGGGTTACTGCGATGGTCACGATTGAGCGCGAGTTTGTGATTGACCATTTCAGGACGTCGATTGACGGGAATGCGGACCTGATTCGGATTCCAATCAGGGAACAGTACCTGCCTAATGTATTTGTGTCGGTTATTCTGCTCAAAGGCCGGACCGCGGATAACAAGTTCGGGGAGCAGGGCGAAGACCTGGGAAAGCCCGGGTTCAAGATCGGATATGTTGAGCTACCGGTTGACCCGGAATCAAAGCGGCTTGACGTCAAAGTAAAGACAAGCAGGGATGAGTACCGGCCGGGCGGCGAAGTGGCGCTTGAGCTTGATGTGTCGGACCATTCCGGAAACCCGAGACAGGCTGAAGTGGTGCTCGCGGTTGTTGACCTCGGGGTTCTGAAGCTGACCGGTTTTCAGACCCCGGACCCGTTCAGCGTGTTCTATTCCAGCCGGCCCCTTTCAGTGGCTACGGCCGAGTCCAGGCTGCACATTATCGGCCAGCGCAACTACGGGGAAAAGGGCGAGAATGCGGGCGGCGGCGGTGGCCTTGACGGGTCTGGGGAGGAGACAGGGAAAAGAGGTGAGACGTATGGATTCTCTTACCGGGAGAAGTTCCTTGAGACCGCGCTCTGGCTGCCCAAGGTCAGGACCGATGCAAGCGGCAAGGCAAAGGTGAGATTTGAGCTGCCTGACAACCTGACGACCTGGAAAGTGATTGCAGTGGCAGCAGCAGGCGAGAGGTTCGGGTCCGGTGATGCGCGGTTCAAGGCGAACAAGCCGCTGCTGGTTCAGCCTTCGTTCCCGAGGTTTGTGCGGCCTGATGACGAGTTCCATGCCGGTGTGATGGTGCACAACCGGACTAAGGCTGAGATGTCAGTGAAAGTCAGGGCCAGAGTAGAGAAAGGTGTTGAGCTTATCGGCGATGCGGTGCAGCAGGTGACAGTGCAGCCGGACCGGCCGGTTGAGGTGCTGTTCGAGTACCGGTGCATTGGCCGCGATAGTGCGGAGTTCTCGTTTGAGGCAAGTGCCGGTGAGGAGCAAGATGCCCTGAAGGTCATGCTGGTGGTTCGCAATCCGAGAATCACTGAGGCGGTCGCAGTCTATGAGCAGACTCAGGATTCGGTTGCTGTCCAATGGGTGACAGCACCCGGAGATGCGTTCGCCCGGGTCGGGGGCCTGGAAATAACGGTGGCGTCTTCAGGTCTTGCCGGGCTTGAACGAGGAGTCGAATACCTGCGTACGTATCCGTACGAATGCCTGGAGCAGCGGCTGAGCAAGATTCTGCCTTTCATCGTTGGTGAAGACCTTGTCAATCAGTTCAAGCTCTCGACACTGACCGGCAAGGCGTTGCGCGAATTCGTGCAAGCTGAGCTGGCCAAGGTTCCCAGGTACCAGGACGAGTCAGGCGGATTTCACTTCTGGACGAATTCAGAGTACTGGTGGAAGCCATCGCCTTATTTGTCGGCATACTGCATGTATGCCCTGGCCAGAGCGCGCGACGCGGGTTATGCGATTGATGAGACGATGACTGACAGAGGCAAGGCATATCTGAGCAACTGGCTCGGGTATGCGAGCAAAGGTGATGACTGGCCTTATTCGGTCAATGAGTATCAGACCACCCGGTGCCTGGCTGTCTACGCGCTCAGTCTGTGGGGCGGGCCGACCGGCTCGTACGTCAATACCCTGATGGAGCGGCTCGACCAGATTTCGGTGTTCGGCAAGGCTTATCTGCTCAAGGCCGTGCACGAGCTCGGGATGGGCCCGACACTTGAAGCACAGATAGTCCGGGCATTGAACAATAAAGTCAAGGTCGGGCCGACCACGGTGCATTATGAAGAAGGAACCAAAGGCGGCTGGATTTTCCACTCCAATGTCAGGACGACCGCGATTGTGCTCCAGGCTCTGCTCGAAACGCGGGGAGAGATTGAGTTTGCTGAAAAGGTGGTGAAGTGGCTGGTGAGCGAGCGCAAAGCCGGGAGGTGGCGGACAACCCAGGAGAACATCTATGTGTTTGATGCGCTTGCCACGTTCTACCGCGTGTATGAGAAAGTCAGACCTGACTTCACGGTTGTGATGAAGCTTGAAGGCAAGGCTATGCTCAACGAGGTTTTCTCGGGCCGCAAACTCGATACCAGGCGCAAGTTCATCCCGATGGATGAGCTGGTCAAGGACGAACGGCAGGAGGTCAGGATAGCCAAGAAGGGGCAGGGCAGGTTGTACTATGGATTGCGCCTGAGCTATGCGCCCAAGGGCGAGCTCAAGCCAAAGGATGAAGGATTCAGGATAGAGAAGACGATTACGCCGGTCAAAGGCCGGGGCACGGGATTTGTACGGGGCCGGCAGTATCTTGTCACACTCAAGGTGTACACATCCCAGGAGAGGTTGTACGTGGTGCTTGATGACCCGGTGCCGGCCGGGTTTGAGATTGTCAACACTTCATTCGCGACCGAGAGCCGGCAGGCGTGGCAAACCCTGTCCCAAGCCCGGAAATCTGACGTCAGGCAGGGATGGTGGGGGAGTTTCAACCATGAGGAGATATATGACGACCGGTACGTGCTGTTTGCCACATCGCTGAGGAAAGGATTCCATTCCAGGACCTATCTTGTTAAGGCATTGACTCCTGGGAAGTTTTTTATGCCGGCAACAAAAGTGGAGGAGATGTACATGCCTGAGGTGTTCGGGTACACCGGCCAGAAATGGGTAGAAGTAAAGTAGCACTGGCAGGCTTGCTGGCTTTGCCTGTGCTGGCAGGGCTGGCACTGGTCGGCTATTTCCTGGTTCCACCGTCTGCGGCATTTGTCCGGGGAGACCGCTACTGTTCATTGACGGTCTTAGACCGGACCGGCGTGCTGCTGCGCGAAGTGCGTTCATCGCGGTGCGGGGTGCCGCACTGGGTGAGTCTTGACCAGGTCAGCCCGTGGCTTAAGCAGGCGGTCGTGGTCGCTGAAGACAAGCGGTTCTTTCGGCATCGCGGAGTTGACCCGGTTGCCCTGGTGCGGGCCCTTGTCTCGAATATCCGGGCCGGACGAATAGTATCAGGCGGCTCGACTATCACCCAGCAACTGGTGCGGAATCTGTATCTGTCGCAGAGCCGGACCTTGATGGTGAAACTGGCTGAGACTCTGGAAGCACTGCGGCTTGAACTGCACCTTTCCAAGGAGCGCGTTCTTGAGGCGTATCTGAACCGGGTCGGATTCGGGAATCAGGTGTATGGAATTGACGCAGCAGCCCGGCTGTACTTCGACCGGAATCCGAAAGAGCTGTCGCTGGCCCAGAGCTGTTTTCTGGGAGCGATTCTCCGAGCGCCAACCTATTACAATCCATATCACCATTATGGCCGGGCATTGCGACGACAGCACCGGATTCTTGAGATGATGCGCAGCCGCGGATTGATAAGCCGGTTGGAGTATGAGACAGCAGTCGGTGAGAGCATCGTTCTGATTCCGCACAGAGGAAGATTCAGGGCGCCGCATTTTGTTGACATGGTTCTGGCTGAGCTGGGTCGCCAGGGCATGGACCGGGCCGGCGGCCGGGTGCGCACCAGCCTGGACTGGTCAGTGCAGCAGCAGTGCGAAGAGCTGCTTGAGAACCAGTTGAGCCGGCTCCGGTCGAATCATGCGACCAATGGTGCGCTTGTCGTGCTCGAGCGTTCGACCGGGAATGTGGTGGCGGTTGTAGGCTCGCGCAACTACTTTGACCCGGACGGGGGCCAGGTGAACGCATCCTTGAGCCCGCGCCAGACCGGCTCGGCAATCAAGCCGTTTGCATATGCAGCCGCGTTCGAGCACGGGATGACCCCGGCCACGATTCTGCCCGACATACCCCATTACTTCATGGAGCAGGGCGGAGACTACACGCCCAGTAACTATGACCGGAAGTTCCACGGCCCGGTGAGCGCACGGGTTGCGCTCGGATGCTCATACAATGTTCCGGCCGTGCGGGTGGTAGAGCAAATCGGGCCGGAACTGCTGCTGGACGTGCTGCGCAAAGCCGGGATGAAAAGCCTTGTCCAAGATGCCTGCCATTACGGTCTTGCGCTCGGGCTTGGTGTTGGGGATGTGCCATTGCTGGAACTGGTCAATGGGTATCGGGTTCTTGCCAATTATGGTGAGTACACCCCGGTGCGGTCGATTCTCTCGGTTCGGGATAACAGGGGCGATGAGATTCTGCTGAAGCAGGACGCGGCGGTGCGGGTATTCAGCCCGCAGGCTGCGTACCTTGTGACCAGCATTCTTGCTGACAACGAGGCCCGGGCTTCAGCGTTCGGTCAGTTTTCCTGTCTATGTCTGGGGTTTCCGTGCGCAGTCAAGACCGGAACGTCAAAGGACTACCGGGACAACTGGACCCTTGGGTACACAAGCGATTATGTGGTTGGGGTGTGGATAGGGAATTTCGACGGGTCGCCGATGCATCGAGTATCGGGCGTAACCGGAGCCGGGCCTTTGTTCCGTGATATAATGCTGGCGCTGCACAAGTCATGCCCGGCCGATTTCCCAGAGCCGGAAGGGATTGTCCGCTGCCATGTATGCCCGAAGTCAGGCGCATTGACAGGACCGCATTGTCCGAACAGCGTGGTCGAGGTGTTTTTGGCCGGCAGCGAGCCGGTCGAGACTTGTGGAGTGCACGTGCTGGTGCGTATTGACCGCGATACCGGGGAGCCGGCCACAGACCGCACTGAGCCTGCTCGTGTTGTTGAGCAGGTCATGGAAGTGTACCCGTCCGAGTACTGGGCCTGGATGGAGCAGAACGGGTTGCCTTTACCTCTGGTGCCGCGGCACGCTGAAGACCGACGCAAGGGGCTGGCCGTGCTGTTCCCGGACCGGGGAGATGTGTTCAAGATTGACCCGGATGTGTCCAGGGAATTCCAGTCAATCCTTCTGAAGGCTTCAGTGCCGGAAGGCACAACTGAGGCAACCTGGATGCTGGACGGCAAGAACCTGGCCCGGGTTGAACCACCGTTCACCCTGTTCTGGGACCTGGAGCCGGGTCAGCACCGTGTCAGTGTGAAAACCGGAGCGCAGGCAAGCGAAGAAGTCTCTTTCCTGGTCATCCCATAGCTGCAGACCTTTTGCCACAAAGACACGAAGGACACGAAGGAAAGAAGTCAGAAGTCAGATTGCAGAATGCAGAGCCGCAGACCCCGCTGTCATTCTGAGCGAAGCGAAGAATCTCAACCGGCAAGGCCGCCAAGAACGCCAAGAAGAAGATTAAACACAAAGGCACAAAGAACACGAAGAAGGTAGGGTGAAAACCACAGATGGATACAGATGAACACAAGAGGAAGGCAAAACGTAGAACCGTAGAGGCTGGCTGGTTATGGAGTGCAATGTCTGCGACATTGCGCAACGACGCAGTCGTTGTACTCCAAAGCACAAAGCCCAAAGGCCAAATCATGTCCGAAATCCCAATGTCCAAGGAGAAACGTGCCACAGCCACTTGTCCGGTACTTGAACTTCGGGCTTTGACATTGAGTAGTCATTTGGGCTTTGGGTTTTGAACTTCACATTCCCATCTGTGTTTATCTGTGTTGATTTGTGGTATTGACTTTGTGGTCTATCGTGCAGTTTCGGTCTGGTCGAGCCAGCCGGTTCGGGAGGCGATGTCATAGAGGATGACTGCTGCGGCTGCGGCAACGTTGATTGAGTTCTTGTACCCGAATACCGGGATGTCGATAATCCCGTCGCACAGTTCGAGAACCGACTGGGAAAGGCCGAGCGCCTCATTGCCAAGGACCAGCGCGGTCGGGAACCGGTATTCGAATCTGTGGTAGGGGACCGCCTGTTCTGCAGTCTCAACCCCGACCACCTGAATACCTTTTGATTTCAGTTGTCTGAGTGCTTCAGTAGTTTCGTCAAAACGGCGCCATGGGACTGAACCGGTTGTTCCCAGAGAAGTCTGTTCCAGTTTGTTATTGGGCGGATATGCGGTGTACCCGCACGGGATGAGCTCAGCGACCCGGGCCGCATCTGCGAGCCGGAAGATTGAGCCGACATTGAACGCGCTGCGCAGGTTGTCGAGAACAATGTGAACCGGCCGGCGGGTCAGTCCGGCGAATTGCTCCGGCCCCAGGTGCGAGTCCCGGGACCGGACTTTATAGAATGTCTCGATACCATCAGGTGCGTTCCAGCCTTTGAGCGAGCGGGCTTTGTGCATCGGTTTTCCCTGGGGCCGGGAAACCCGGGACCCGGGCAGGTTTCGGGAAAGAAGCGCGATTTGTGCGGCCTTGTCGCATACCTGAATCAGGTCAAGCGCGCTGTAGAAATCAGGCCCGGTGGCAATGATTCCGTGCCTGGCCCAGATAACGGCTGAGTAGTCCTTGAAAGCCTGGCCGGTCGCCTGGGCCAGTTGTTCTGAACCCGGAGGCAGAAACGGCAGCGCGGTCAGGCGGTCTTGAAAGACATCCATCTCACTGTGCATCCTGCCGAGGATACCGAGCAGTGCTTCAGGTTCCGGATACAGCAGCGTGAGCGCGACAAGTGCGGTCGGGTGGGTATGGATGAGCGTGCGGTGTTCGGGCCGGTGCTGCGCAAGCACAGCATGGGTTGCCAGGTGAGCGGGAAGCTCGCTCGAGGGTTCGAGGTCGCAGAGGAATCTGTATCCGGTGCCGTTCCTGTTGAGCCGCAGCAGGCAGAGCCCGGAAACCGGGTCCTTGGCAAGTTCCCGCATTCGCGTTCCGGCACCGGTAATCAGAAACCCGATGCCGCCAAGGTCTGGAAAAGGACGGACAAGCCGGTTTTCCGGGCCTGGGAATTCAGGGATGTCATTGAGCCGCAGAGACAGGTTCCCGGCATTGGCCTCAGCCCAGCCATGAAGAGCCAGTTCCTGAGCCGCAGTCGTGATTTCAGCCAGATAAGGAGCCGCGGTCCGGGCAAGCAGGTCTGCGGGTGGCTGGGTATTGTTTCTCATCTGCACAGGTATGTTGCCGGCGCAGGCTCGGGTGTCAAGCGCAGACCGGCCGGTCTTGACTGAGTCCTGGGCCGTGTTAGGATTTTCCAATGAAAGGAGCGCTTGATGACCAAATGGGAATATAAGCACATGTGGATCGATATTCATATGAGCCCGGTGCTGACCATGTCGCGCTGGGGCGTAACTATCCCAGGTGAAAAGAAACGGTGCAATACAGAGGAGGGGGTGGCGGAATATATCAACAAGTTTGGTGCTGAAGGCTGGGAGCTCGTGAACGTAATCAACGGTTCTGATAATCACGGGATCATCACCAAGGCGATTCTGTTCTTCAAGCGGCCCGCGGCCCAGCAAGGAGAAGGCGAATAGCAGCAGTCCTGGCACCGCAATGAGCCTGTAGGAGCCCGGCATGAGGTTCAACTGGATTGACCTGCTGTCAATCGGGCTGGTGGCCACAGCAGGCGGGATTCAGTTCCTGCGCGGAACCAAGGATTTCTCCCGGGTGTTCTATGAGACGATATTCCTGATTGCGGCGCTGGTCGCGACAGTCAAGTTATTCATTCCGGTGCACAAGCTGACCGGCGTTTCCTATATTGTTACTTTTGCAGGTATTTTTGTGGCCCTGGCAGTCCTGGGTATATGGCTGGCCTTTCTGCTGAACCGGCTGATTGGATTCGGCACCGGGGTTTTCGCTTACATCTTTTCGCTTCTGCTCGGGATAGCCGGCGGCTGGGTTATAGGCCACGCGGTGCTGCGCACTCTGTACATCGCTTTTGCGCGGCGTGACCCTGCTTTCCTCATGGCGGTGCACAAATCCTGGATGGCGAGCCAGTTGCTTTATTTCGGTGCGTTCCGTGAGCTACTCGCAATGCTGCGGGTTGCCCGCTGGCTCTGGCTCTGATTCCTACTGAATCAGGCGACGGTGAGTTCGACCTGAACCCAGGGCAGAACCCCTGAGCCGGTATCAAACGTTTCCCGGCTGATTGCGGTAATATCCTTCAGGCAGTCCAGTGCATTGCCTTTCAGAGCCCAGCGGCCGGGCTCGGGCAGAGCCGCAAGCCGGCCATTGCGGATAATCCTGCCGACATACAGGGCGTTCGTGAAATCCCCGGTGGTCTTGTTCGCGGTGTGGAATCCGAGCAGGTACTTGACGAGCACTCCATGTTTGATGTCTTTCACCATTCTTGACAGTTGAGTCTTGCCCGGAGCAAGGAACAGGTCACTTGCAGTGCAGCGCACCGGAGCTTCGTGTTCATCTTCAATCAGAACCGGCCGGCGCCGGCCATTGCCGGTGGATTCAACACCGTCCTTCACGGCTGAGGCCCGGTCATAGAGCAGGGTCAGAAGCGTTCCGTTTTCGATTACTTTTGTCCTGCGGGTCGGCGTGCCTTCGTCGTCGGTCGGGAACGTGCTTTCTGAATAGGGCGCGGTTCCATCGTCCCAGAGCGTTACCGTTCTGGCTGCGACCCGGTCCCCGACCGTATAGCGTGACATCCGGTCCTGGACTGTTGAAGCGTAGATGTGCTCGACAATGAGTTTGCGCAGCATCGTCTCAAGCATGACCGGGTGGATGATTACCAACACCTTCTTGCCTTTGACCTTTTCTTTTTCAGGCGTGGTGCTCTTTCCGGGCAGGGAGCGGGCAAGGTTGCGGCCGAGCCGGGCCACCTTTTTCAGGTCAGGCAGGCTCCGGCTTGCGGCAAAGTCAAAGTCCCTGGAATTCACGTCCACGAATGCTGAGAACATCGTCCGCTGGGCCAGGGCCGGTGCAGGGCTGTGCATTGTTGCAACCAGCCGGTCCTCAATGCTCAGGTTGATTGCACCTTCGATGTTCTCGACGCCTTTTACCTTGAAAGTCTGGCTAATAATGTCCTGGGCCAGGTTCTTGACCGTGAGCGGCCTTTCCAGCATGCGGGCCACTTTCGGGTCATGGGTCTTGACTTTCTGCGGTCCGGGTTTGATGACCGCAAAGCTCTCAAACGGCGCGGCTCCGGCCCGCTCAAGCGCGGCTTTGATTCCGGTCTTGAGCAAGTCCAGACTCGGTTCGGTCATCGGCACATATCCGAGCCTGCCTTTCCTGATTACCCGAACCCCGGCATTGAAGATGTCCTGTTTCAGCTCCAGGTTGACGTCCTTATTCTCAATCTTGGCCGAGAGGGTTCGGGAATGAGTCAGAAGGATTTCGATGTCGTCCAGCCTGAGCCGGGCCGCAAGCCTGACAGCCTGTTTGGCGAATTTCTCAAGTTGCATTTATCACCCCTGTACAGATAAGCCTACGTACTCATTGTTCCTGATTCGGGTCCAGGTCGGGCCCCCGTCACCAACGTACTTGGTCTGTCCTTTACCGCAGAACCCCACGTCCGAGATTTCAACCGGCCCGGCAAACCCGTCCACATACCGGAGCGCATACAGGGTCTTGGCGCTGAAGTTGGAGGGCTTGACCATTCTGGTAATCCTGCCGTTCAGGACCAGATACCCGAGCTGGACCGAGGAGGACATTCCATCCTTGGATACTGCGCCGCCGGTCGTGCCGAACAGTATGATGCCGCGCTTCACGCCTTTGATTAACTGCTTGAGGTTGTGCTTCCAGTTCCTTTTGCTCGCCGGCATGATATAGGTGTTGGTCATCCTCGGAATGCGCGAGTCTCCCATTTCTGAGAACGCGCCGCCGTTCGGCTCCAGATTGAAATAGGCCGCGGTCTCACGTGAGAGAATCATCCCGACCATCTTGCCGTTTTCGGCCAGGAGTTTGGACTGCACCTCAACCCCTTCGTCGTCGATACACTCGGTGCCGAACCCGTTGGTGAAGTCGCCCGCAACCGGGCCGTCCATGATGTTCACGTCTTCGCACGCCACTTCGCCGCGCGGCTTGCCGTTCTTGTCAATAATCCCGGAACCGCCGGCTTTGACGATGTCGGCTTCAAAGTTGTGGCCCAGGGCTTCGTGGACAAAAACCCCGACCGCGCTGTAGTGAAGAATCATATGGTCGAGCTTCTTGATTTGGGCCGGGCTGAGTGTTACCGCATCCTGAAGCGCAATCGTCCGTTCGAACCAGTCGGTCAGGAATTTCCGGGTTCCGGGGGTCAGGCTGAACCGGCCGCTCGGGGTTTCCCTGACGATGTCGGTATACGGGCGGACATTGCCCAGCCTTGCCCTGGTCTGGGTCATCCTGTTATTTCTGCCTTTGACCCGGGTGATGGTCTGCAGGAACGTCCTGGGCAGGACCTGGGTCTTGAATGTGCCCTGGGTGTCAGCAATCGCCTTTTCCTCGCGCTGGGAAAAGAACCAGAACTCGGGTTTGACCTCAACCTTTTTCCGGCCATGCTTGCGCTCGACCGTCCTGGCAAGCCCGGTAATGCCCTTGACCAGCGCATCAAAGATGTCATCGGCTGGAAACCTTGCAGGCGCGGGCAGGCCGTACCGGACCTTTCGCGGATTCGGTATAGGGGCAAGCCTTACCGGCTTCTCGGGTTTGGGTGACGCACGCAGCAGCTTCAGGCCGGCGTCAACCGCGCGTTTGATTGAGCCGAGGTCAAGGGTCCCGACTTTGATTTCGGCTTTTCGTCCCTTGTCAAGCAGTCGGAGTTGGATTCTGGATTTGGCGTTGAACGGCTTAGCGATGAGCTGGGCAGGGAGCTTCTGGAGTTCGATTCTCACGACCCGCTCATAGAGCAGGTCCGCATATTCGACCCGAGCCTTGGCATAAGCCAGGGCCCGGTCAAACACTCTCTTGACTTCTGTTTCGTTGGATATTCTTGGAGCCATGCATCAGTATAAGAAACCTGCCCAAAAGTCAAGGAAACGGACACGGCCCGGACTTGACCACCAAGGTATGTCCTGAGCGAAGTCGAAGGAACACGAAGAGAAGAAGTCAGAAGTCAAATTGCAGAATGCAGAGTGCAAAAGGCAGAACCGCAGAGCCCGGCTGATTTGGAGTGCGGTAGCGTGCTGCCGCTTTTCCGCCTCTATGGAGTGCAACGACTGCGTCGTTGCTCTGTGGCTGTCAGCCGTTAGCTGTCAGCCGTCGGCTGTTAGCTGTCAATAGTCGGGAATCGACAATCGAAAATCGGCAGGGCGGTAAGCGGTAGGCCGTCTTGCGCCTTATCCGAGAATTCGATGGCGATGAAGGCCAGAATTAAGTATTGTGTCCCCTTATCTCCCCCGGCGCACTCCCCTTAATTCCCGGGTTTCTTGGTCCAGACCACGAGTTCGCGTTCCATCTGCTCCACAAGTCCGTAGACCTTGGCCAATTTGCGCTTTGCATACTCTCCTATCCCGAATTCAAGGGTATTGCCGAAGCCGCCGCTGGGTCCCTTGTCCAAGTGCCTTAGGATGAAAAGCGAATCTGGGCCTTCGGCCCGGGGAATCCAGCCAGAAGCTGGGACTACTGACTGGTGTGTGGCTTCGTTTCTCATTTGCTTGAGGTGACCAAACCACACAGCCCCTGCCGCCTTCTGAAGTACCGCGTGCAGCGAACTCAACTTGACGTTGTTTCCAAGTGAGCGGAGCACTGTCTGGGTGCTGCCCTTTTTCTTGTCTATTCCTAGGGAACAAAGGTCATTCACGAGGTACATCTCACATTCCACAACACTCATGACGAAGAATAGGAACGCTTCGAAATGCCGTCTGGCTTCGGTCTTGGCCGACGCCTTCCTGCAGTGTTCGCGAAGCCTCAGAACCTCCGAAGCAAAGCAGCGTGAATCCTCAAGTCGCATCTTCACGTTTGCGTGTCTAGAAAGCAAATGAGTCAATCTGTCGGTGTGATGTTTCTTGCGCTCGGCATCGAGGATACCATTGAGCCTCCGCCAGTTGGCGAGCTTGAGTATCACCAGAGGGACCTCGTGTGAGCGAGACTGCTGGTGAATGCGGGAGTTTCGGGGAGGATTGGGGTCAGGTCTTGTCATTTGACATTCTTCCACCCCTCCAACTTCGTCTGGTCGGGTTTTTTGTCAATCTTCATGGCGGCGAGCAAAAACAGGTCAGCGTTACCGTTTGTTCCATCACCTAGAATCCTGTTCTCAGTCCAACCTTGAAGGCTGGCGTCGACTGCTGCCACAGCCGTTGATTCATCCGGTCTGCAGTTACCGTCGCGTCTATGACCGAATACACTGAAGTGCCCAAATAGACCAGAGCCCCGGTCGGCATCACCCATTCAT
>JAUWNN010000230.1 GCA_030612625.1 Caldifarciminota bacterium | reverse complement strand
TTCCGATACTGTGCCGTCGCCCCAGTAGAATTGATAGGCAATCGGGCCTCCTCGCGGGTGGGTAGTCACGGTCGTGAATGCATAGGAATAGCCTACATTGCCAGAAGTCGGTCCACTGGGTTCATCAGGGGGATAAGGCGGCAGAAAAGAACAGCCTGTCAGCCCAACTGCGCAAACGGCAAGAACAGACAACCTGAGCAGATACTTCATAGTGCCTCCTGGCTACCTCAGTATAGGCGAACGATGCAGCTCGTCAATAGGCAGATAGAAGAACAGAGCAACCTTTTCGCTCCTGTGGAGTCTAATTAGATGAGGGACAAAAAAAGAGCATCTCTGCCTCCTTTGCTCTTAGGGCCGGGCTATCGTCAGCCCGGCCCGTCTTTTATCTGAACGCTGCTGAAGCCTATCTCGCTATGACCGCCTTCTGCACCGCAGAGAACTCGCCCGCTACAAGCCTCAGAAAGTAGATACCGTTAGGCAGCCGGCCCTTGGAAACGCCTGCCAGATTCCAGGTAACCTTGTATTTGCCCGGCTTCTGTGTCCTTTGTACCAGACTGCCCACAGTTCTGCCGGCGTGGTCGAGCACCTTCAGGCTCACATCGGTCTCGAACCCCAGTTCATAGCGGACCACGGTCATTAGGCCAAATGGATTCGGGCAACAGGGAGACAGCCGGAAGCCCTTGACTTGCGACGGTCTGACCTGACCCTCTTCAATGCCGATGAGCCTGAAAGGCCGGTTCCAGAACCCGAGAATCGCCCGATACCCGGAGCTTGTCACCAGTCCGGAAGCAATGCTCTGTCCGATACTGAACCCGCAGACATAGTCGGCAGACAAGAGCTTCCTGCCGCCACCGTCCAGCACACTGGCCTCAAGCACCAGAGTCTGACCCAAGGCAACGAATATCAGCCCGGAAATAGCTATCAAAGCCACATATCTTCTCATCATTCACCTTCCCTGATTCTTTCCAAACGACTGTCCTCGAAACCGGCTCGCTTTGCAGCCACCCGGAAGTCGAACCCCGCATTGCATCGGGCCGGGCCTTTCACCTCAAACCCGGTACGGCCCTTGTCCACCACTACCAGGACCGGGTCGCCCGAAGTCTGCTGCAGGTAGACGTACATCGGGCTGTCATCGTTTATGACAACCGTCTCCAGGAAAATCGGGTCAAGTTCGACCCGCGCTGTACCATCAGCCAGCGAGACACTGCCGAAATCCTCACACCACACTTCAGGGCTCTGTACCCCGTGCAGCCGGCGCCGGCCATAGCTTCTGGTGTCGGCAATAGTGCCAAGCCAGGGTGACCTTGGTGTCCAACGGCCGCTGTACCAGGTCAGCACGTCGTCTGTGCTCGGCGAGTTGCTTGAAACCGACCGACCCTGGAGCCCGACAACATCCACATCATAGATGTAGCCGTCAATGTCTCCGCCCGGCTCACGCGGCTGCCACCTGGAGCTATACCAGGTCAGCACTTCGCCGGTGCTCGGATACGTATTGTATACCGGCCGTCCCTGGAGCCCGACAACGGTCAGGTCGTCAATCGGGCCGTCGACATCTCCGCCCGGCTCTTCTATCTCCCAGCGACTGGACTTGTACACAAGCATGTCGTTAGTGTACGGCGTCACGTTCTCGATGGCCCGACCTTTCAGACCGACCACTTCCATGTCGTCAATCTCGCCTTCCACATCACCGTCCAGCTCGAGCGGCTTCCACTGGCTGCTCTCATAAGCAAGCACGTCACCGGTGTAGGGCGTGGTAGTTGAAACGGTTCTGCCGCGCAGCTTCGCGACCGTGGGATTCGGGTAAGTGCCGGACAAATCCCCGCCGGCCTGACCCACCGGTGGCCCGCCCGCACTATCTCGCATAAGCTGCCACCCGTACCCGTTCCACTTAATCACATAACCGGTTACCGCACCAGTGCCGTTTATCTTGGACATCGTCACTGCACCCTCGCCGATTTCGCTGCTGGCGATAACCGGGCTGAACGGCCGGTCAACCAGTCCGGCCCGGAAAGCAAAACCGGTGCTGGTGATTTCCACCCTGGGAGAAAGCGTCTGGCCTTCCGCTGCAAGCTCAAGCTCCCGGGGTTCTCCCGGCCCGAAGATGCTGTCCGGAATCGGGTTGACAGCACCCATACTTACACTGAAAAGCCCGGCATCAACTGTGCAGACCCGTGTCTCCTCCCACTGAACACTGACACCGCTGTACACCTTGAAGCACATTGAGCGGACGCCGTGTATGGGATTGCCCTGGTCGTCGGTAAGATAACCCTGGAGATTCATCCGGCCCGGCACCGCGTCAGTATCCTTTTCTACCTGAATCATTCCGATGTTCTGTTCCACACACTCAACAGCCGGAACAGTCGCTTGACCGGCCATCGCAATGCCGGTCAGGACGGCCAAAGCAACAAGGAGCCTGTTCAACCCCACTTTCTTACCGGCTTGCGAGGAAATAGGTCGTTTTCGCTCCATCATGGTCCGCCTCTATTTCAACCTGGGTTTGGACCCGGCCTGAGTCTCCAACCTAGGTGGTGCATCCGGGAATCTCAAATCCTCGTATCCCTTCCACCTTGCCAGCACCCGGTAGGTGAACTCAGCATTACTCCTGCCGTTACCCAGCTCATACACGTCAAACCCGTTCTCATCGGTCTTCGCATACACGCCATTGCAGTCGTCATTGAGCTGGATAAACACATTAAGCGGATGGTCTGCATCCACCGTGATGCAGTCTGAGAACAGATGCTCCAAGTCAACCCGGCAAAAGCCATCTGTCAGCCGTGCCCGGCCCGCATCCTCGAGCCAGGGCTCAGGCATCTCGGGCGCGAAAAGGCTCTTGTCACCGGCCCTGGTCGTCATCGTGGTCGCTACCTGTCCCTGGCCAGCGATTTTGTAATCCACTCCGTTGACATTGGCAGCAACCCAGGCAAACCCGCCGCCCGGCTCCGCGAAATAGCCACCGCCCCGATTGCCGGAATTGTTACTGCAATACCCGAACGCGCCAATCGCGGTGCCGGTAAATGCGCCGCCACTACCGTCAGTAAGATAGCTGCCCTGGGTGTTGTTGCCGACACCGATAATCCCGGTGCCTGTGCTGTGCAGACTGACACCGGTAATACCGGACCAGTCAGCGGCTTCTGATTCACCATAAGTCCCGCTGCAATAGGTTCCGCCAACACCGAAAATCCCCGGCACCTGAGGAGTC
Source organism: Caldifarciminota bacterium (assembly GCA_030612625.1). Taxonomy (GTDB): domain Bacteria; phylum Hydrothermota; class Tepidihabitantia; order Tepidihabitantales; family Tepidihabitantaceae; genus UBA3079. The sequence goes on along the minus strand of JAUWNN010000230.1, from coordinate 1,491 downwards.
TCTGAAGTGCCGGCAAACTGCTGGGCCGCACCCGCACCGCTTATCTTGAAGTTCGCATCCTGCGAAGTGGAGCTCTGATTCCGTATGTAGCGGTCATCAGTGTACAAGGTATTGAGCGAAACCATCCCGGTTGTGGTTATCGGATTGGGTATGCAGGTAATGCCCTGGCCCTGGCTGACCGATGTCACGCCACCGCCCGCATTATCCGGCCCCGGAGCCCAGGACAACCCATTCCATTTAACGACCTGGTCCACTGTTGCCCCGGACTGGTTGATTTTCTGCATCGTTACCGCACCGTTGACAATCTCGATGTCGCCGATTCCCGGACTGATAGGCCGGTCAACCGAAGCGGCCTGGTCGCTTCTCACTGCCCGGAAAGCAAAACCGGTGCTGGTGATTCCCACTCTGGGAGAAAGAACCTGGCCTTCTATCACAAGCTCAAGCTCGCGCGGTTCACCGGGAAGGAATACGCTGTCCGGAATCGGATTGACAGCACCCATGCTCACGCTGAAAAGCCCGGTCTCAACTGTACAGATTCGGGTTTCCTCCCACTGCACGCCAAGACTGCGATATATCTTGAAGCACATCGAGCGCTCGCCCTCAATTGGATTTCCATTGGAATCAGCGATGTATCCCTGCAAGTTAATTCTGTTTGGAACCGCATCCTGGTCTGCTTCCAACCGCACGGTTCCGATGCTCTGGGCCGCCCAAACGCCGACCGGTATTGCGGCCAGCACGATTACGGCTAGTATCTTCTTTAACAACTCTACCTCCTTTTCCTGGAGTCTAGTCCCCCCTCAGCCAAAATCAACCACCAAAACCGCGAACCGCCTACCGCTCACCGCAAACCGCTATCCGCTGACCGCTAACGGCTAGCAGCTTCCGGCAGGGAAAGCGGTGGCAAGCCACCGCACTCCAAGACCAGAACCTTCGGGCCTCTGTGTTCAGTTCTCTTCTTGGCGTCCTTGGCGGTTGCTCTCCGTCATTCGCAATTCCCATGTTGACAACAACCCTTCTGTCCCCTATTCTGGCGGTGATGGACAAGAGCAGCCCAGACCCCCTCGACCACTCAGTTGTCAAATGTCGAGACTTGAGCCCAGAAATACCGAAGTAGACTAAAGGAGGCAAAATGTATCGAAAGTATGCTATGGTTGTAGTGGTGGCGCTTGTGCTGGGCGCGGTTCTGGTTCCAGCACGCGCAGAACCTGCGAGGTGGAACAAGACCTTTGGCGGAACTAGCACTGACCGAGCTTATTCGGTTCAGCAGACATCAGATGGCGGATATATCATCGCCGGTAAGACCTATTCTTATGGCGCAGGTTCTGCTGATGTCTGGCTCATTAAGACCGATAGAAATGGCAACAAGACTTGGGATAAGACCTTTGGCGGAACTACCTCTGACGGGCGATATTACGTTCAGCAGACTTAACTAGGCTCTAAATTCTTGACCGTTGAGCGCACTTATTTTGAATAAGACATCGGTGATGTCTG
>JAUWNN010000146.1 GCA_030612625.1 Caldifarciminota bacterium | reverse complement strand
CAAGCGCAACGTCAGACACCGCTCGCCTAGCACGCCAAGTGAAGAAACGAATAGGCAGGTTTGAACCGCCAAGCGCGGCATCGGATGCCGCTCGCCAAGGACGCCAAGTAAGTGAAAACAGAGAAGGTATTTGTCTCAGTGGTTTATGGTCTGGCCAGCCTTGGCGCTCTTGGCGGCCTTGGCGGTTACTATTCGGGGTCTATTCCTTGCCTTGGCGCTCTTGGCGGCCTTGGCGGTTAATGATTCCGCTCCTCTTGGCGCTCTTGGCGGCCTTGGCGGTTCCAATCCGCTTTCCGCTGTCCGCCTTCCGCTATCCGCACCCGGCTTTGGACTGCGGCAGCACGCTGCCGCTTTCAGAGCCGGAAGCACGCTTCCGGCAAGACAAAGCGGTGGCACGCCACCGCACTCCATATTCCGAAACTTTGGACTGCGGCAGCACGCTGCCGCTTTTCAGAACTATGGAGTGCAATGTCTGCGACCCTTCGGCAGGCTCAGGGCAAGCTATTGCGCAACGACCCGCGAGTCAGACTCGCGGAAGAAAGAGAATTGAGGGTGACACCCTGCGCAGCGCAAGGGTGTCACCCTATAGCTGCCGGAGGCGGGCTGGCACAGAGTGCCAGCGTTGCTCTCCAAAACCGGGAAGACAAAGCGCAGGCGCGACTGCGCAACTCGTGCGGCCGCTTTCCCAGTTCAGGGGGAAAAACAAAGGTTCCTCCGGCTCGGTTTCCGGGCGCTCTGGGCATCAAGAAATGATACAATACTGTTACATTTGCTGCAGGGCTGGATTCCGGCCTAACTCTTGAACCTTCAACCCTTTGGCCCATTTCTTCCATTTTCCCCTCCCCAACCCCCCAAGCCACTTCGCCTGGTATAATGACTGGCACGACCTTTGGCACAACGCTTGGCACAATCGTCGCTATAACGCTTGGCATAACGACTGGCACAACGATTGACACAATGCCTGAGATGAGGCTTGGCACAATGCTCGGCACAACGACCGGCACAAGGCTTGATACACCGGCCGGCACACCGGACCACATGCCGCTTACTATCTCCTTCGTGCTGGCGTCTGTCAGGAGGTTCGTATTGTTTCTCGATTGACCATTGTCCCAAGGCCATCCCAAGAACCGAAATAGAGACACAAAGACACGATATGCATAACGCACAACGCATAACGCCGGATGCGTAATGCCTAATGCCTAAAGCCGCTCCCTTGTCCTGCGTCCTCGCAGGTGCCGTCCGACGGCTACCGGAGTCGAAGGGCCACGAAGCACACGAGACGGAGAAGCAGTAGTGACGCGCAATACGCAGTACGCACGAGGCCGGACGCCAGCGTCAAGCGTTGAGCGTTATGCGTCGAGCGTGAAGCGTGCTTTCGTGGTCAATCCTATATCGGTTTTCGGTTCCTGACCCGGTCTTGACATTCACCGCCCGATTACTATAGTCACATCCTAGTGGATTGCTCTACCACAACCGGGCGATTAGCTCAGCTTTGGTTAGAGCGCTTGCTTGACATGCAAGAGGTCACCTGTTCAAGTCAGGTATCGCCCATGCAAAAGGGTGTGTTGGCTGAAGCCGACGCACCTTTTTTTAGTTTGAAGCGGTGCTTATGAAACAGACCTTCCAGCAACTCCGGGCGCTTCAGGAAATCGACACCGACCTGAAAACCCTCAGAACCAAAACAGACGAAATTCCGAAGCGAATCGAAAAACTCCAGCAGGAAGCAGCCAGGGCCAAGACCGAACTGGAATCGACCCTTCAGGAAATAACCGGCCACAAAAAGGACTACAAGCTGGCTGAATTGGAACTGAAAACCGCTGAGGAGAAAATCACCTCCTACTCGGTCCAGCTCTACTCAGCCAAGACCAACGAGCAGTACAAAGCGTTCCTCAAAGAAATCGAAACCCAGAAGAAGCTGAAATCCGGAGTTGAAGACCGGATGATAACGCTCATGGAGGAAGCCGAAGCCCTGGAGCAGAAAAGGCAGACCACGGAAAAAGAGGACGCCCAGCTTGAGACTGAAACCGTCCGCAAGGTCAAGGCTCTCGAAGCGGAAAAGCAGGAGCTGGAAGCAGCCGTCACCGAACGGGAGAATCAGCGGGCCGAACTTGTCCAGGCCCTCCCGAAAAGCGCCGTGAAGCTGTACGAGCGTATCCGGTCAAGAAAGGGAGGGCTGGCCGTTGTGACCACCCGGCACGAGCGGTGCAACGGTTGCATGAATCCGGTTCCACCCCAGCGGCTGCTGGAAATCCAGCGCCAGGACCGCATCTACACCTGTGAGGCCTGCGGCCGAATACTCGTGTCGGACAACAAGTGAGAATTCCAGGACTCCAGAACTCGTTCTGCGTCCTCGCAGGTGCCGTCCGACGGCTCAACCCTAGAACCCTTGAACCCTTGAACCCTTGAACCCTTGAACCCTAGAACCCTAGAACCCTTTCTCCAACCCTTGAACCCTTTCTCCAACCCTTGAACCCTTCTTCTTATGTCTGACATCCAAGTCCAAATCGACGGTTCCTCGAGACTTAACCCAGGCCCGGCCGGAATCGGGGTCTGGATTGCCGACAGGCACGGTCGGGTAATCAAGGAAATCAGCCGCTTTGTGGGAATCCGCACCAACAACCAGGCCGAATACGAAGCGTTGCTTTGCGGACTGAAAGAAGCAGACCGGTTTACCGGTTGCTCCATCGTGGTCCAGACCGATTCTGAGCTTGTCTACCAACAGATGACCGGCACCTACAAGGTCAAGAACCAGGAACTGAAACAGCTTCACGCCCGAGCACAGAAACTGCTGGCCCGGCTTCCCGACGCCAGGCTCAAGCTTGTTCCCCGCGAGCTCAACAAAGAAGCCGACAAACTGGCCCGGGCCGCCAGCGCCGTAATGACGGAATGAAGCGTGGCAACCAGACGCAAGTCTCACATCACCTGGCTGATGCCCCTGGCAACTGCGGCCCAGTTCTTCCTGCCGCGCTGGCTCCTCCTGCCGGTAGTGCACCTGGCCGGCATTCTGGCGTACCGCTTCAACCATGGCCAGCGTAACCGCCTGATTGAGAATTACCGCCACATATTCGGGCCGGATGCCCCTAAAGAACTGCTCAAGCGAACTGCGCGGCAGGCATTCATCAACCTGGCTATCGGCTACATGGACCTGCTGCGGACGCCCGTGCTCAAGAAGCGGGTAACAAGCCTGGCGGACTTCGACTTGACCCATCTGGACAAAGTGCTCGCAAAAGGAAAGGGAGTCGTACTGGTCACCGGCCACCTCGGCAACTGGGACCTGGCCGGAGTGTTCATGACTGCGCAAGGCTATCCGCTTTCTGCCGTGGTAGAGCCGATACCGGCCGGCTGGACCAAAACCTTCAACCGGTACCGCTCTGTTACCAACATGGAGACAATCCCCATCCCGGACCGCCGCGCCATCACCAGCGCGATTCACCGGCACCGGCTGCTCACCCTGGTCGCAGACCGGGACCTGACCGGGCATGGCATTCTCTGTCCGAGCTTTGACGCCTATCGTTCTTTTCCAAAGGGCCCGGCCGCGTATGCGCTTAAACACAGACTACCGATACTCATCGGCTACTTTGTGTTCCAGAACCGTCCCGGCCACCCGCCTTACACAGGAATTGTCGAGCCGCCGTTGCAATTCGAGCCTAGTGGCAGCCTGAGTGCTGACATCGATAACTTCACCCGGCTTATCGCATCCCACCTGAACCGAATCATCAGCCGCTATCCTGACCAATGGCTTGTATTTCGGGCCGGCTGGCTTGAAACCGGAACAGACAGAGATGTCACAGCCAAAAACAGGGAATGAAGCGCACAAGAGTCCTGGTTAAGTTGGTGCGCGAAGTCCCTTTGCCTCGATGTCAAACACCCGGCTCAGCCGGGTTCGACCTGGTAGCTGCACTGGGCACTCTGGTCAAAGCCCGAAGCCATGCCGTTGTGCCCACCGGTCTGGCGATTGAGCTGCCACCCGGATTCGAAGCTCAGGTCAGACCCCGGTCCGGCCTGGCGGCCCGGCACGGCGTCGGCATCCTTAACAGCCCGGGCACCATTGACTCGGACTACCGGGGAGAAATCAAAGTCATCCTTTTCAACTGCTCGGAAAAGGATTACAAGGTGCGGACCGGTGACCGCATCGCCCAGCTTGTTTTCAGCCGGACCGTTCCGGTGGAAATTCAACAGGTTGAGCAATTATCCGGAACCGAACGGGGTACTGAAGGGTTCGGGCACACCGGATAAGAACTTTGCACATCTGCCTTGTTTCTGCTGCGTTTCGTCCCTACCTTTCCGGGGTAAGCGAGCATGTTCACAACCTTGGAATCCAACTCCAGAGCCGCGGGCATCATGTTCACATCCTGACCGCCCGTTATCCCGGCTTGGAAGCCACAACCCCGGAGCCCGATTCCATCCCGGTCACAAGAATCGGCCGCGGCCTGATACTGCCCGCAAATCGAGGTCGTTTCACCCTGCCGGTCGGCCTGAATCTGTCCGGCCAGGTAAAAAAGTTCTTCCGCACCCACCAGTTCGATGTTGTCCACTGCCACGGGATATTCCCCCCTGAAATTGCATACTGGGCTGCACGCTCTGCCCGGGTTCCGATTGTGGTCACGTTCCATACACTCGTGGTGCGCACCCCCGGATTCGTCCGTTCCGGTTTCCGGTTTCTGTTTCCCGGGCTGCAACGCAACATCAATGCCCGAATCGCAGTTTCAGAAGCCTGCAAGGAATGGGCCGAGTCATGGTTCCCAGGCAGGTATCATATCATACCCAATGGGGTTGACACCGACATGTTCAGCCCGGAAGCCATGCCGGCCGAACTGCTGTGCGGTTCCGGGCCTTCGATACTGTACGTAGGCCGGCTTGATAAACGCAAGGGCCTGCCGGTCCTTTTGCGAGCCCTGCCGCATGTCCTGAACCAGGTCCCGGAAACCAGACTGGTAGCAGTAGGTTCAGGCCCGCTGGAAAAGCACTGCCGCCGACTCTGCCGGAAGCTGGGAATCGAACAATCGGTCGTGTTTGCCGGGCCAGTCCAGCCTGAGAACCTGGCTGGATTCTATGCCGGTGCTACGGTTTTCGCATCGCCTGCGCTCGGGCCCGAGTCAATGGGAATCGTACTCATTGAAGCAATGGCATGTGCCCGGCCGGTAGTCGCCTCAGCGATTCCCGGATACAACGAAGTCATCTCTCATAACAAGGACGGAATCCTGGTCCCTGCCGGCGACACCATTGCCTGGGCCGGAGCCCTGGTTTCACTCCTCAAATCAGAAGAATCAAGGCACCGGCTCGGCCAGAACGGCCTGATTCGCGCCCGGACATTCGCCTGGCCCGGAGTTACGGACCAGGTGGAAACGGTGTATCACGAGGTCATGGAATGAAACAAAGGCTGCGCATTTGCCTTGTCTCGGCCGCGTATCACCCCTACCCCTCAGGCGTAAGCGAACACGTCTCCAACCTTGCTCATGCCCTCAAAGACCTTGACCAGGATGTCGAAGTGCTTACGACAAAATACCCGGTCTGGGATCCGAAACTCGTAACTCTCAGTTCAGACCCGTTTCCAGTCACCCGGATAGGAAAAGCGCTCCTGGTCCCACTCAACCGTTCCTATGCGACGCTCCCGGTCGGGCTCAGGATGCCGGCACAAGTGAAGCGTTTCTTCCAAACGAAACGATTCGATGTCGTCAACTGCCACGGGATGTTCTGGCCTGAGATATCCTATTGGGCAATCCGGTACAGCACTGCGACAAATGTAGTCACATTCCTGACCGCTGGATTCAGAATTCGCACCACCGGCGCAGGCCTGTTCCGTCGCATGTTCCGCACACAGCTCAGCCGGATTCACGGTCTTATTCCTATCTCAAACCGGGCTTGGCAGACTTTCAAGGCCTATGTTCCGGGCAAGCCGAGAATCATCCCCTGCGGCGTTGACCTCAACCGCTTCCACCCGAACCTGGCTCCACTTCCTGAACCGGAACCAGGCCGTAAGACCATTCTCTTCCTTGGCGGTCTCGATGCGCGTAAAGGAATCGAAGTGCTGCTCAAAGCCATACCTGAAATCCTTGCTTCCATTCCCAAGGCAAGGCTTATTGTCGTGGGTAAAGGCCCGCAAGAGCCCAGGGCACATCGCCTGGCTCATCAATTGGGCATCGACAAGTCGGTTCAGTTCATTGGAGCGGTACGCCGGCCTGACTTGCCGCGCTTTTATGCAGGCTGTGATGTCTACTGCTCTCCGGCCCTGGGCGGAGAATCTCTGGGAATTGTCCTGCTCGAAGCAATGGCCAGCCGAGCACCGGTCGTGGCCTCAAGGATTCCGGGCTATGACGAAACCGTACGTGACAACATCGATGGCCTGCTCTGCCCTCCAGGAGAGCACAGCGCCTTTGCCCGGGCAATCGTTGAACTCATTCGGAACAAGGACCTGAAAGCACAGCTTGTTGCCAGCGGGTTCGCCCGAGCCAGGGAGTACGCCTGGCCTGTTATCGGCCGCCGCACCCTGGAATACTACCGCGAACTCCTGGAATCCCACACCGGCTGACCCGGCAGCCGCGCAACCGCCTCAGTCAAACTGTGGAACTCCTGGACGCTCAAGGTTTCAGCCCTGGCCCTGAAGTCAATGCCGCACTTGGCCAGAATATGGTTTGCATCCTCTTTCACCAGACCAAGAGCGGCCGTCAGATTGTTCGCCAGGGTCTTGCGCCGCTGGCGAAAACCCGCCTTGACGACCTGCCGGAACAACACCTCATCATCCGGCACAAACAGCGGCTGTTCCCTTCTGGTCAGCCGGAAAGCGCTGGAAACAATCTCAGGCCGCGGCCGGAAACGTGTAGCCGGGATGTTGAAGAGCCTCTCCCGCCTGCACACCCGTTCCAGAAACACGCTCAGCGCACCATAGCTCTTGGAACCGGGCACGGCCAGAACCCGGTGGGCAAACTCCCGCTGGCACGTCAGAATCGCCTGTTCCCAGAACTCACCCAGGTCAAGCAGCCGGACCAGTCTCTGGGCCGAAATGTTGTAAGGCAGGTTGCCGATGACCTTGATTTGGCCAAGACCGCTCAGGTCATAGGTCATGAAATCCTGGCATACCAGTTCAAGACCAGGATGGTCTCCCAGCTCGGAACCCAGTAATTCGACCAGCCGCCTGTCGACTTCTACCGCCACCACCCTTTGGGCCTGCTTCAGTAGCCGCCGGGTCAATATGCCTTTGCCCGGACCGATTTCCAGAACCGTGTCGCCGGATTCAAGCTCAAGTGCTGTGACCAGCGCGTCCGCGGTCGGTTCGTGAATTAGAAACGCCTGACCCAGAGCCCGGCGCGGTCGGAACGGCCCCATTCAGGCTATGATTCTAGCCTCAGGGGCACAAAGAACACACAAAGAGAATCCTTCTGTCATTCTGAGGCGAAGCCGAAGAATCTCAACCGCAAAGAGAGATGAGTAAACCACAGATGGACACAGATGAGGGAAAAGCCAACCACAAAGACATGAAAACGGAAGTTGTGTCTCGTGCCCTGTGACGCTTCGCGCCTTGGTGGCAAGACTGACAATCAGGGAGTTATCCGGTAGCAGCGCCGGGCGTTTTCAGTCGTCAGTTCGGCTGTCTCTCTTGGCGTCAGGTTGAGAATCCCGGCTAGCTTGTCCAGGACGAAACGTACAAAAGCGGGTTCATTGCGTTTGCCCCGTTCCGGGGGCGGAGCCAGATAAGGAGCATCTGTTTCCACCATCAGCCGGTCCTGCTGAACTGCGGCGACCGCTTCCAGAAGACGCTTGTCAC
>JAUWNN010000100.1 GCA_030612625.1 Caldifarciminota bacterium | reverse complement strand
CCGAGGTCCTCCTCATACCCCTGCGCGTTCGGGCGGAGGAACTTCATAGCACGGGGGGATGCGGGACTAGGGGGCTGGGGCTGGGGCTTTGGTTCAGGCCGGGGTTTCGGCTTCGGCTTCACTTTCGGCAGCCGACCGTCGTCCGCCAGAACCCGTATCTTCACCCTGCTGCTTCTTAGCCTCCCGCAGTCGCCATAGGCATCCCAGGCGATCCGCCTACCGCGCCCGGCCTTCACCCCGTTGCCTGCATCTCCTGACCACCGCTCCGGCTTGATACCCCATGTCCTGCCGCCGTCGGTCGAGACCTCGAACGTCACAGTGAACTCATTGTCGCCGTCTGCGTCGGACAGGTCATACGCAATCTCCACGATGTTCGAGTTCGGCAACTGCTCAAACCGCACGCTGGACACCACCGGTGGAGCGGCGCTGGGGCCGGCCCTGGCCACCCCAAAGCCAAACCCAATACGCATTACGCCGGACCGGGTGTGAAGCATAGAGCGTAAAGTGTATAGCATGAAGCTCCTATCGCAGCACCGCTGCGAGCTTCTTCGTCGCCAACTCCAGCGCGACTTCGGCTGCGGCGTCAAGCGACATCGGATTGGCCATGCGGCCAAGACCGCTGTACACCACAGGCTGGGTTTCCACATCAAGAATCTGCACGGTCGCCACAAGAACCACTTTCGGCTCAACCTGCTCAAAGCTCAATTCAGCCAGGCAAACCAGGTCTGCGCCAAGCTCTTTGCCGATTGTCCGAGCCATTACCGGGTCAACCCTGCCCTGCTGGCCGAACTCGTGCTTGCGAACCGCATCATCAACCGAGAACTTGTCCAAAGGCATCAACTTGCCGGTCGCCATCAACTGCCTTGTCAAGAAGCCGTATGCCATATCCCGCTGAAATGCACCAGGGGTCTGGAGCCCGCGCACCAGGAAAGGCATCACAGCCACCTTATAAGTGCGCTTCGTGTCAAAACCCGGGTCAATCGTGCCACTTGCCAGATACTTGCTGGAGCAGGCCAGAATCAGAATCACCAGAGCCAGTGTAAGAGTTATGCGCTTCATTGTTCCTCCTATCGCCCGAGTTTCACAGGCTTGCCTTTGGCCTGTTCAGGAACCTTTGCACCGGGCAAGGCAAAGTTCACCTGGTTCTTAAAGAACCCGACCACATCCAGAGTAGAAAGTTCAGGGATTTTCTCGGCATAGTCAAGTGTTGCATCAGCCAACTCATCCGAAGCCCCTTTGAAAGTCAAGTCAAACTGGCCGTAGTTCTCAGCGAAGATGATTTCCATCTGGCCCCCGAACCTCGGGTCTTCCTTGAGCTTGTCCTTGAGCTTGCGCAGTATCTTATACGAACTCACCCCATAGAACCTCAAGAGATACGGTTTGCCGTCAAACAGCCAGCGGCCCAGAATCTTGTTCATCTGGTAGAGCAGCTTGTCGGCCGCAGCCTGCACGCCATTATCAATCGCGCTCCGGACCGCATCATCTCCCTGAAACTCGACCGCGGGTTCGCCTTTGCCAACCGCAGTTCCCATACCTTCAGCCGTGTAAGTATCATATGCCTTCAGGTCCACTGTAGCTATGGCCTGAGTAATACCCAAGGCCTTATCCGCTTTTGTCACCACAACCCTGGAAAGCTCCCAGAACACCGGAACATTTGCCTGGACCGCCATGTGCTGGGCCACAGTCAAAGGATTGACCGTATCCGGAAACAGTGCTTCGGCTTCCTGTTTCAGCCGGTCGAACACCGACCGCTCAACATACCGCAGCCCGTTGCGTGACAGGAATTCGTTTGTCCGTTCATAAGCATATGCATAGTTCTCAGAATCTGCCGGCGTCGTGACCTTGCGGAGGTCATAAAAGGCCATAATCCGAAACCCACCCAGCGAACTCTGCAGGGTCTTGGCATCGGCCTTTAGCGGCGAACTGCTCACATTGGCCCGGATTTTCACCTCGAACCGGTCCGGAAACGGGATTTCCTCAACCACCTCGAAATTGGCGATATACCCTTCAGCCCGACTCCGGACCACATCCTGGATGACCCGGAAGTTCTCCATCATAGTGAAGCCCTCAATCGCAACACCCAGGGCTTTCTCAACCGCACTGCGCTTGGCATCTTCGATTGCCTGAGTCCGGTCAGGGCCTACACCCTTGACTTCGACCGGAATCAAATCCTGGCCCAGCCCCAAGCAGGCCAGAACCAGTAACGCTGCAACGAATCTCCTCATATCGATTCCTCCTATTGTTGACTGCTGTACGCTCTACGCGATACGCTGTACGCCATTGCCGGGCCTGAAGGCACGCTCCGGCGTAGTACGTAAGGCGTCAGGCGTACTGCGTTCACAAGAACATCATTATCGCTTTGCCGAGCTTGAGCAGGATATCGATGCCCTTCTCAAGCCAGCTTACTTTCTTGACATCCTTCTGCGCCACAACCCAGCCCTGTTTGGTCGCCTCGATGACTTTGATAACCAGCGGATTGGAGCGCAATTCCGGGTCGCGCAAAACATCCTCGATGCTCTTGACATAGCGCAACTTCTCAAACGCTTCGCTCCCAGCCTGATAATACTGAATCATATCCAGAAGGATATTGCCGCTGGAGTCAAGCAAAGCCGGAAACATCTGCGGCTCGATATTGGTGCCGGACAAGTCAAATACTACTGAAGACAGCGCCTCAACTGTCTCCCGGTCCTTTGCCGGAATAGTCCCGCGTGGTTCACGCGGAGGCTTGGACTTCATTATCTCGTCCACCAGCGGCGGTGCGATGCCGGCTTTGCCGTAAAGCGGAATCTCCATCACAACCTCAATCCATCCACCTCTGGTTTCCCTAGGCTCGCCAACCATGACCGCGCCCTTGACCACGCCGTCAACCCGGGAATGCACATAGTCGCTTTTGGTCATCAGGTCTTCAACCCGGGTCTCGGACACAATCCGCACGCCCTTGATAGTCTCGAGCAGATTCCGCTGGGCATCGAGCTTAGCGCCTCTTATCGCCATCGCTTTTGCCTGAGCCAGGGGAAGCGCGGTGTCAATCACGCTCATGCCTCTGGCTTGAATCGCCTGATACGACCAATCAACCTGTCCGGGTCCTGTCGGCTGAATCACCGGCGCTGCGACCGGCCCTTCACGCACCGGAATACCAATCGGCGCTTCCCGGACAGGTATCGTTACTTGTGGCGCCATCACTACGATAGCCAGCGCCATACAAACCAGAATCGGTTTCATCATACCTCCTTCATTTCAGATACGAACAAGAGACGGTCCCTCACTCCTCAATCGTGACCCCCACCGCCCTGGAACTCCAGTCGGACCGGCCAAGGCTCGTGAGCTCCTCGATCACCGGCTTGAGTACCGTCTCACCTTTCTTGAGCATTCCGGTGCTGGTCCAGACCGACTCTACCGGCTTCTTGGACATCACCGCCTTGACCCAGTTGTATCCGGGCGGGCCTACAGCTTTGACATACACCTGCCCGGGTGGCACCATGATTGTGTCCTTGGAGACAAAAGGGTTCTCGCCACGGGCCGGGTAAAGCAGCGTCACAATCCGGTTGTCCTGGTCCCACCCGAACACGTACAGATACCCAGACTCCCTCGTTACGACCCTCACCTTCACTTCGGTCCCGACCCGGACGTTTCCCGGTGAAGGAACCAGGCGACCACCGCGCTTCACCACTCGTATGCTCGCAACGGCTTGCCACTTTCCTTCCTCACGCAGGAAACGCTCGACCCCTGGGTCGAGGTTGGGCAACAACTGTTCATGTTTCCTCTGCCATTCATAGTAGTCTCCAGCAGCCCGGCAGCATCCGGCGAAGTGGACGTCAGCGCCCGTGGTCTTGACCGCTCGCAGACGGACTTCAAGGGACCGGCTCCCGGACCTGAGTTCATAGGTGCCACATACGGCGTAGTCGGCCTCGAACTCCCTGAGCAATTTCCTGGGGTCAATCGGTCTGGTGATATAGCGCATCTCGGCATTCGTAGCGTCCTCACCCAGTTCCCGGTTCTTGACCGAGCAACGGCCGCCAGACCGGTTAGCCTCAATGACAAGGGCATCACCGAACCGGTTGGCAAGGTCCAGACTCAGTCTTGTCTCATCCGCACCGACCACAGTCGGAATCCTGCCTATAGCGACTCTGCTGCCCTGAGGCAGAGACCTGACACATTCCCTGGCTACCCGCTGCAGCTCGGCCTCAAGGGCTGCGCCGGCAGGCCGAGACCCCTCGGCCGACTCACCGACACCAATCCGACCGGTCCTGCAACTCAGCAGCAGCAAGGACAACGCGATGACGCAAAACGCTCGACCCTTCCGGCGTCTTGCGTAAAGCGTAGTGCGTAAGGCGTAAAGCGTCTTCACTTCCATCTCCCCAGCCTGATTGACCCTGCACCCATTTCCTCGATATTCGATGTCGGAGTCTGCCGCCACTCAGACGCCTCGCCGACATGCTCATCCGTGTATTCCATCAGTTCCTTGAGCGTAACCCAACCGTCCTCCGGGTCAACATCCGCCTTCCCTTTCAGCCCGAGCATCAGGTAGTACGAAAACAGGCTATGCCCGGCTTGCTCGTATTCCTTGCTAGGTTCGGTTTCCTTCGAAGAAGACAGCACAACCGCTTCATTTGAACTTACCTCGACACGCACAATCGGCTTACCCGCAACCTCAATCGTCTTACCTTTGCCCATATAACAGGCATCAATGATGAGTATCGCAGTATCGGCCTTCTCGGCCAGTTGGGCAGCAAGGCCGTTCACCGACAAATAGGTTTCGACGCCCAGGGTCCGGTCCGCGTCATATGGCAACAAGTATGGCTCATCGCTCTTGGTTTTGGGGTCAGTGCTCCCATGCCCACTGAAATACAGCACCAGGAACGACGGCTTTCCTTTGCCCCCAGGAATGCTGGCAATCGTGCCTTTCACCCGAGCAACCGTCGCGTCGCCATCAAGAAGAACCTTCGTCCGCCGCTTCGGAATCCCAAGCACATCGCTGGCATAATGCTCAAATGTCTCGGCATCCTTGCGCGCATACTTCAGGTTACTCACACGCTGATAGTCCTGCACACCGACAATGACAGCATAGCCGTCGCTTCTCCTAAGAGACCCTTTTGGGATACCGTGGTCCACATCTTCGACAACTTCAACCGGTAGTGTTTCAACTTCTGCAGGGACAAAGTTAAAACGCAAAGACGGCCTGACAGTTGGCGAATATCCCCGGCCTTCCTTGACCACGACCTCGATTGTCGCCTGCCTGCGCTCAAGCTCGGTCGGCATCAGCAGGCTGAATACCGCGGTCTTGCTCTCGCCCGGTTTGATGTCCTCCAGATTCCGCTCCCTGCCCCACTGCCGGGTCAGGTACTCATCGCCTTCAAGCACAACCCGCACCCACTTGGCAACGCCCTTGCCGTTGTTCGTAACCGTGACCCGGATGCCTTCCTCCCGGCCTCCGGCAACGGTGTTGTTCCCGTCAAGTGGCGCTGCCTCGACCACGAGGCTCGGTGGAGCTTCGCCCTCAGGAAGTGGACCGGTCTCGTACGTCCCCGTGCCGCCGCGAATCCGGGTGAACAAGACTGACTTCTCAGCCTTCTTGCCGACCCAGTCAGTGAGGGTGATTCTCACCGTGTTGTCGCCCATCTGCAGCGGGATGGTGTACTCGCGCTCGGTCTCGGTCCGCTCCGCGAAGCTCTCCGTATCCTGCTTCCTGCCGTTCACGTACACGACCCCCTCGTCGAGCTTCCGGTCGTCGGTGTAGCGAACCCTGAGCTTCAGGCTGTTCGTGTTCACGGTCCCGCCGGAACTGGACAGGACGATATGCGGAGCCTCGGTGTCCCAGCCACTGAAGTACCTCTCGACGTAGGCGCGCGCGGCCGGCGTGGACGAGAGAGATTTCGTCTCTCGCTCGCCGGTATTCAGGTTCAGAATCTGCAGTTCTCGACCTGAGTACTTGACTTGGTAATCGGCGTGCTCAAGCGGGGTCGACAACAGCCAATCAGGCAGTCCACGCTTCTCGATGCCGCTGAATGCCACGCGCACCATGCCGGTCGAAGGCGCAGTGTTGATGGTGACTGAGGCATGCGTCTCGCGTCTCTCTCCCCATTCGGTCTTGAAGGTGCAGTCGACGTTGACCGTGACGCTCCCGCGCGGCAGCTCCCCGGTTGCCGCTATCGGAATCGCCGCCTGCCGCGAATCCCGAGGCCCGATGTTACCAAGACCGCCCGGCTGCCTGATGTACACTTTCCCACCCAGGTCGTCGTTCAGACTGGCCGACACAATTACATCTTTCGCCGCGCCATCGCCGCTATTCCTGATGCCCAGTTCAATCTTCCCCTGTTCATCCCGAGACAGCACCATATTGCCGTCGGGGTCGGTGAAGGACGCATCTAGACCAAGCACTGGTCTCCTTGCGCTGCGGCTCTGCTTCACAACACTGTCCAACTTGGGTCTCATTGCCTGGACGTGAGACTTGATACTGTCTACCAACGTGGCGATACCCCCAAGATAACCTGCGGCTGCCATGGCATGCGCCCCGGTCTTCCCAGCAACAGAGTGGTGCGTCAGCAGAGTGCCATCTCGATCAGACAAGAACATCTCTCCATCGAACGAAGCAGCCCCATTCCACATGCTGACCTGTAGGCTGTTGAGTACTACCCGCAAGACCAAGTCCTCTTCCGCATCTACGATTTCGCTAATGGCATTCGCGCGAAGGTCGTCAGCAACGTACTGCCTGACTGCTTCCGGTTTGATGCCACGCGCCTTCACATCCACAACCAATCGCACCCGATATGGCAGAGGCTCCTCAAGCCTGTACCGCGTCGAGAGGAATTGCTTCTTGGTCGTGCAGCCCGCGGCGAGAAGCAAGGCCGACAAGAATGCACACACAACTGCGCGACCGCGCATCGGGAACGGCTGTAAACACTGAGTTCTAAGTGCTGAACGCGGACGGCGGTCGCTCATTTGACCCTCGCAATCCTGACGTTTGCCTCTATGCCTACAGGCTGTGGCAGCAACTGCGGTGTCTGCGTGTAGCCAAGGCGGCGGGTGTTTTCTTTCACTTCAACCTCAGCATCTCTGCACTTGGCTTGCCCTTGACCTCGGGCGTCTGCTCCCGACCGTAGAGCCGCCGGGCCGTGTAGGTCACATTCTCGGACAGGTAACCGCCAAGCTCGCCAAGGCGGACTACCCCGTCTTTGTCTGAATCGGCCTCGCCCTTCAGCCCCTTCAGGAACCAGTACGTAAACAGGCTGTGGCCCTTCTCTGGATACCACGACGCCACCTGCGACCCGGTGCCCGCAGTCAACACGGTCATGTCCGCCGGCGCTTCCTCGGCCACTGCCGGCACTACGAACGGACTCGCCGCTCCAATCAGCATTTCGGCCCCGCCCTGCGCGTTCGCCACCGCGCCCGAGAAACACGCGTCAATCACCACCGTCATGCTTCGGGCCGGCACCTTCGCAAGGTTGGCGTAGAGCAACTCCAGCGGATAGCCGCTGACATGAACATAATCCGGGCTGGCATCCACCGGCACAAGATAGCCCTTCTTGTCCTGGAGCGACGGAGCACCATGACCCGCATAGTAGACAAACACATCCGACTTGCCCGGCTTCACCCAGTTGTAGAGCTTGCCCTGCGGGCTGGCGACTGAGCCGAACACCTCCTCGAGGTCCGCCTTGCCCGGGTTCTCCAGAAAGATGATATTCTCGTCCCGATACCCAAACGCGGTCATCAAGTAACGCTTAACCGCTTCAGCATCCTCAACCGCATACTCTACCTTCGGCGCTTCCTGGTAGTTCTCCACGCCGATGACAACGGCGACGGCTTCTGGATTCTGCTCGCTGGTCGGCAACCCGGAAAGGAGGCTATCAGCACCCCAGGACGGCCACTGCGGCGCTGCTCTTGTTGGCACCCTGGTTACCGGTTCGGCCATGCCCAGGAGCCTTCTCGCCTCGGGATGAGACGGCGAGCCCGCGCGGAGTGACTGAGCCATATGCCAGTCAGAAACCGCAAGACTGGTTTGTCCCATTCCGTAGTAGGCGAGTCCTCGCATTTCGTATGCAGAGGACGAACGCGGGTTCAGCTCAACGGCTTTCCTAGAGTGCCGGAGCGCCGCTTCATGGTCGCCTTCAATCAGCGCCTTCAATCCCAACAAACCACAGCGGGGAGACTGATTCAGATGCGCCTCCTCCTTTGCGAGTATGCCAAGGGCGAAATTGCAGTCTCGCAATGCAGCGGCGGCAAAGCCTTGATCATAGTACAAAGACGCGCGGGCTGCGTGTCCAGCGACCTCTTCAGGGGCAAGCTCGATTGCCCTGCCGTAGTCCTTCAATGCCGACCCGTAATCGCCCTTCGTATGCAGGATTCCTCCCCGGTAGACGTACGCAAGGGCAAACTCAGGATTGATTTCGAGCGCCTTGTTGCAGTCGGCAAGCGCCAGCTCGGTCTCACCCTTGCCGCTATAGGCTCTGGCGCGAAAGCAGTAGGCAACGGCCAGATGTGGTGCGAATTCTATCGTCCTGCTGAGGTCCGCAATAGCCGAGTCCTGCTGTTTACGAACGCAATAGGCAAAGCCCCGAAGGCACCGAACATCGTAGGCCGAAGGCGCGAGTTCAATGGCCCTGCCAAAATCCCGAATGGCTTGCCCGTACTGCTCTTTGCCGAGATAGGCCATGCCGCGAGTCATGTAAACCAAAGCCTGCATAAATCCAAGTTCCATCGCTCGGTTCAAGTCCGCGATCGCGAGGTCGTACTTCTGCTTGCCGACATAGGCCCTACCCCGGTTCAGGTATGCAAGGTTCAGTTTCGGGGCGAGTTCAATGGCTCTATTGCAGTCCGCGAGAGCCAAGTCATACTCATTCTGGTTCAGGTACGCGGCCGCGCGATTGTTGTAGGCAAGCGCATACTGTGGGTTCGCAGCAATCGCGGCGTTGAACTCAGCCAGCGCCATATCGTTGTTCCCCGATTGCATATATGCGTGACCCCGGTTGACGTGGTTCACGTACCCGGGGTTACAGCCAACTAAGGCAAACAGCACAAGCACTGCAATAGCGCTTACCCTAAAGGGATACATCTTCGGCCTCCTCAGAACTAGATCCGGTTGTCCACACACCCACTGTAGTTTCTATCTCGCCTTCGCTATCCTGACATTCGCCCTTGCACCTGTTGGCTCCGGCAGAAGTTGCGGGGTCTGGGTGTAACCGAGGTGAAAGACGCTGTACGCGTTACGCTTCACGCCATACGCTTCACGCATTACGCTTGCCTCATGCGGCCCACAGCCACCAGCCTTGGTGTCTTGGCGGTTGTATCCGCCGTCCGCACACCGCTGACCGCCTTTGGTCTTCCGAGTTCAGGATACTACCCAATTCAATACCCATTTCAGGAGATACTACCCAATTCACGCTTGCCGGTCCTCTGCCAGCGCGCGGACTGCCCACGGCAGTGACGCCGTACGCCATACGCTTGACGCATCACGCAGGACACGGGAGGGCTGAAAGCCGGCCGCGAACCGCTGGCAGCGCCGACAATACCCTCACTAATACCCTTACTCCGAGACAATACGCTCATTCCCTCACCCGCCTCCAACTCACCGCTCACGAATCCTCCTCTCCTTCGCGCCGGAGTCCTTCCCAAAGGTCCAGCAGGGATTTCGCTCTGCACCATCGCGCGATGTACCCGGTGTCCAGCCCGCCTTTCTGGATGGCGCAGATTCCCCGGGCATCGGAGTAGTGCTTGTCGCTGTCGGACATCCGGTACCATTCGAGCTTGGTGATGATGACATCCTCGGGCGTGGCAATCAGGACCTGGACGTCCTGGTACGGATAGGCCGCCCGCCTTCGGAATGCCTCGCGGCCATAGGCGTCGTCCTTGCGAAGCCAGAAGTCAACCTTCAATCCAGTATCCTTGTGAATGGCATTGAACATACTGCCTTCCCGCAGGGCAGCTCTAATGGACTCGTCATCAATGAAGAAGTCCCGTTCGAATAGGGCCTTGACGCGAGGAATGTCCGTGGACGCAATGAGGATGACGACATCAATGTCATGCGTCGCTCGGGGAATGCCGTGGTAGTTCACCGCAAGAGCCCCGGTCAGCATGTAGGGGATGTTTGCCTCTTGCAGTTGGGCAACG
>JAUWNN010000119.1 GCA_030612625.1 Caldifarciminota bacterium | reverse complement strand
AGATGCCCTGCCAGATTACGCCGCCCGGGTCCGATCGCAGTAGAATGGTAACAGATTATTATCAGGACATGGGTAACATCTGTGACATTAAAAGGAGGTGTCATTCATGTCTTGGTCGATATCGGGTATCGAGCATCTGCGAATGGAGTTTGTGATGATTGCACGAGAGCCTGCGGTGAGCAAGAGCGAAGCCTGCCGGCAGTTCGGGATCAGCCGGAAGACGGGCTACAAGTGGCTGCGGCGGTACGAAGCAAATGGTCTGGCCGGGCTGGCGGACCGGAGCTGTCGTCCTGACTCGAGCCCTTTGCGGGTGAGCGGAGACGTTGTAGTTGCGCTTGTCCGTCTGCGCAAGAAGCATCTGCACTGGGGGCCGAAGAAACTGCGGGTACTGCTTGCAAGAGAGGGTTTCGGTCCGGCTGAGACACCGAGCGTGGCGACCATCGGGCGGATTCTCTTGCGGTCGGGTTTGAGCGAAGCGAAAGGCCGCGGCCGTCCGCGTCGTTGGGAACCGGAAGGCCCGTTGAGCGAAGCTCAGGGGCCGAACGACGTGTGGACGGTGGACTTCAAGGGCTGGTGGCGGACGGGAGACAGGAAGCGTTGCGAGCCGTTGGGGATTCGGGACCTCTACAGCCGCTATATCCTGTGTCTGCGGCCGATGGCGCGGCGCAGGACAGAAGAAGTGAAGAAGGTCTTCGAGGAGATATTCGGGCGTTACGGGCTGCCGGGCGTCATCCGCAGCGACAACGGCTCGCCGTTTGCATCATTGACCGGCCCGCATGGACTGACACGGCTCAGTGCGTGGTGGCGGACACTCGGCATCAAGCTTGACCGGATCGACCCGGGGCATCCGGAACAGAACGGAAGTCATGAGCGTATGCACCGGGATGTAGCGGGTGAAATCGAAGGGCAGCCGTCGGCGACGCTTAAGGAAGAGACGAAGCGGTTGGAGCACTGGCGCGTGGAGTACAACATAGACCGTCCGCATGAGGCGTTGGAGATGAAGACGCCGGGGGAAGTTTACCGTTGCTCGTCCCGGAAGCTGAAGGACGTGAGGCCATATCTCTACCCGCCGGGACTTGCTCTCCGTCGCGTCAATCGGAAAGGCTGTATCCTGATTGGTGGTGAAAGTGTTTACGTGAGCGAGGCGCTAGCCAGAACCGAGGTCGGCCTGGAAAGGCTGGACGAAACCGGCTGGCGCATATGGTTCTGCGACTTAGCGGTCAAGGAAATCAACCTGAAGCGTGACGTTCCACGTCGACTCACGGCCCCTGTACTGCCGCGGCCGCCTCAAACCTGTAACCTATGTCCTGATAATAAAGTGTAACCCATGTCCGATCTTGACCCCCGACTAACCCCGGGGTCTACCCCACCCCCCTACCCCAGGGGGCATAAGTAAGGGCTTATAGATTAAGATAGCTGACTGATAAGCCATGACTTAAAGGCTGTTCTCCGGGCAGGGTCAGGGGGGGAGGTCAGGGGGGAGGGTCAACTGTTCTCACAGAACGTTCTTGTCCCGGTAAAATACACCTGGACCACTCCCAGGTCGAGCATTGCCGCAGCCGAAAGCGATTCAGAACCGGCCGCGAACTGCAGAATCTAGTCGGTCAGGACCACCTTTGTTCGCAGGCTGCTGGTGTGGTGCTCCAGGCAGGCGAAGTACACGCCTGGGCTCAGACGTCGGCCATCATCGTCAGTACCGTCCCATTCCACGGTCTGAATCCCTGCGGATACAGGCTCATTCGCCAGCGTACGCACCAGACACCCGCTCCGGTCATAAATCCTCAAGCTCACCTTTCCGGGCCGGCCAAGGGCATACGCCAGCCGGGTCGAGCGGTTGAACGGATTGGGCGCGGCCGGGTACAGCCTGGTCCGAACAGATCGAACCGTGCCTGGGTCTGGCCCGGCTATACCGACACTGTAGTCGGAGAGCACAAGGTCGCCGTAGTGTTCGGGCACTTCGTGATGCGTGCTGTCCATCATGGTCGGCCACCAGATCGGGAACGTGGACGGGTTGCGCCGGGAGTCGAGGGAGTACATGTAGCAGTGGAACCCGATGGTGTCGCCGGGTTCGGCCTGAAGCAGCCAGCGGGTCGCGTCATCCAGCCCGAAGCGGCTTTCCCAGGTGAAGTACCGGGTCCGGTTCACGTATGCGTCTTCGATTCCGGCCGGGTTGCTCACGTACCAGCGTGAGGGTCGGGCGTAGTATCTGTCATGGAAGGAGTTGGACACTTTCATCAGGCAGTAGCCTTCGCTTGAATCCGCAGCCCAGGCTCCGTCGTCGTTGTCGTCGAAGTAGAAGCTGATGCCGGAGTTGCTTTCTTCGTGGTGGATGGTGTTGTAGTCGAGCGCGAGGTAGAGGGCCGTGGAGTCGTTCATCACGTAGAGCATTACGGTGCGGGCCGGTTCCGGGTCCGCGAATCGGCCGCACAGGTCCGAGACGTCGAGGCAGAAAGCGTCGCGCCATTCGGCCAGGGTGTCGATTGTGCCGTCGAGCGTGGGCGGGGTTACGACCCAGCCCGAGGGAATCGACGTAATCGGGGTGAACGGGGTTGTGGTCAAGGTCAGGGTGTCGTTGGCCGGCAGGCTGTCGGTCGCCAGTTGAGTGACAACCGTGAGCACGCAGGGATACCCGGTCCCAACCGGGCTCCAGTCGTCGAACTCGACCCGGGCCGTGGAGTCGGGTGCAAGCCCGGAAACCGTTTGCGTGCTGGAGTAGACCGGGATGTCACAGGAGTCAACCGTACACAGGACGTCGAAGTCAATCGGGTTCAGGCCGGAGTTGCGGACCGTGGCGACCGGGGTTGTGACCGAGTCGGGCGGAAAGATGTGACCCGGGTAGTCGATGTTTGCGACCGCGGCGTCCTGGGTCGGGACGTTGTACCGGACCACGGCCCGAATCATCGCGTTGTTGCCGAGCCCGGTCGGAATCCAGGTCTGGCCGTGGTTCGAGGACCGGAATCCCCGGCCGTTGCCCGGACCGAAGTCGCAGGCGATGTCGGGCGGATCCTCGGTCAGGTTGAACCCGACGAAGAAGGTGTCCGCGAAGAAGTACGGGCGGTCGAGGTTGACCCGGGACCAGTTGGACTGGGTGCTGGTAAACGGCTGGCTGTCGCGAAGCGTGCCAATGCCCGGGGGCCAGTCGTACATCAGCAGGGTGCAGGGTCGGCTCCGGCCGAGGAATACCCACGCGCTGAGCAGAGTGCAGGGATAGCAGGGCGAGAACTTGAGCCCGAAGAAGGAGTTGCCGGTAGACCACACCCCGCTGAGCAGCCCGGAGTCATAAGCCAGGGTGTCGACCATGCCCGGGTCCGAATCGCCGGCAACGACCGCACCAGGCATGAAAACCGCAAACAGAACCAGCAGGCTGATAATGGACTTGGACATATACGCTCCTTTCACTGCTGCCCGAAGACCGTCAATCTCTCCGCACCCGGCAGTTCGACCGGATTGACCGTTCCCTGGCCGACTCTAGTTGGCCAGGACTACTTTTCTCCGCAATTCGCTGGTCCGGGGCTCAAGGCAGACGAAATACACGCCCGGGCTGAGCCGTTTGCCCGCATCATCAGTGCCGTTCCAGGAGCAGGTCTGGACTCCGTGTTTCGGATTGAACCAAAGCCGGCGCACCAGTCTGCCTGACGCGTCCCATACTTCCACACCCTTGCCCAGGTCCACCGCCCCGCTCGCACGAATCACCGTATTCTGGTGAAAAGGGTTCGGACTGACCCGGCACCGGGCCGGCCCCGGGTTAGCTCTGAACCCGGTTCCTTCCCTGATTCCGGTCGGCTGCCGGTAGAGCTTGACCTGGATGTCGAGCATCTGGGGAGCCTTTGATACGTCCTCATTGGACAGAACCAGATACCAGCGAGAATCGGTAGGAATCACAAACAGGCTGTCCCCTGAGCTTGCGTCTTCAGTAATCTGGAACGCCCGGAAGCTGTCCCCTGAAACATAAGCCTCATAGTTGCCTGAATCGCAGATGAAAAAGTCCAGGTTTCCGGGTGAAAAGGACTCGGAGAACACATCACCATCGTCCGGGTTCTGGGCATAGTCAATCTCTATGGGAACATTGAACTGGAAATCAAGCCTGTAGTCGTCTCTGGGATGGGTCGGCATCGTGTCCGGCTCGGCCTGGAGTTGGGGTATTGTGCCGGTCAGGTCAACGTCCCAGGTGTAGAGCTGACCAGGCTGGCTGTTGTTGATGATTGTCGTTGTCGGCTTGCTGCCCACGTCGCTTGTCACCTGGCCCGAGAACCAGCTTATCGAGTCGCCCAGTAGAAACCGGCACTGGCCCGAACTGCTGGTCAGCCCGAATGTCGCCCTTGGTCCCGGGTATCCCGGCCCGTCAATGATAATCCGGGCACCGTCAACCGGATTTCCGTTCGCATCATCCACATCCACCACCAGGGTGCAGACCGTAGTGTACTGCTCGTTCGCGGTCCAGACAAACCCGTCACCGCGCCAGTCGAATACCGACCTCAACTGCAGGACCGAAGACATCCGTTCGAGTTTCCAGGGTGAATCCATCCAGGTATTGACCGGCTCCCAGTGGACCCAGCGCCGCTCGTAGAACTCGTTCCACTTGTGGTTGTTGCGATAAGCCACGGTTATGGTTGCCGGAATCAGGCAGGCCCGGGCCGCCCCCGAAGTCAGGTATGACCAGACACTGCAGGTTCCCCGGTGCAGGTGGTAGATTCTCACCGGCTGGTCGTGATGGGACGTGGAGATGAACTGCATCACGTCTTTCATCCACTGGGTGACGACTCCGATTGCGCCGTTCTCGATGTTGTTGGGTCGACACTCCCACAGGGTCTGGCACCCGGCCAGCCGGTCTTTGAGCACCGGGTAGCTCGGCTCGGCCTCGTTGAACAGCCAGTTCCTCCAGAACTTGCCGGTCGGCGGTTGTGCCAGACCGCCCGTAGCCGGGTCAACATACCCCGGGAACTCCTTATGCAGCTTGGGATGAACCAGGAACCAGTAGTAAATGTCACGGGGCAGGACATACTCGGTAGTATCGTCACTGCTGTCCCTGACCGCATACCGGGTGGTCGAGAAGTAGTTACCGCCCTGAACCGAGCTGCCCGAGTCAATGATTGTGACGTAATCCAGGACCAGGTCGCTCGCATAGATGCACTCCACGTTCTCCAGCAGCATATCGGTATTCATCGAGGAGCTCGTCAATACCTGAGGTGCCAGATGCGCTATCGTGAACGCAATTTCGTCAACATAAGGGTCAGAAGCATCGAGAATCATGTTCGCATACAGCGCCTGATACGTGCTGCCGACTCGGACGAAATTGTCCTCGAGTGCGAACTGCAGCCAGTCCGGAGCCTTCGCCACCGCATCTCTTGCCGACTGAATCAGGCCGTCGTCAGGAACAACCGTTCCCAGGGATTCGGCCGACCGGTCAAAATAGACACAGCACCGCTCACCGGCCCCGACCCTCAACTGGAATGAAACCGAATCTATCAGGGCCGAGTCTGGTTCCTGCCCGAAACTTGCCCCGGCCAGCAAGCCCAGTATGAGCAGGGGCACAGTCACTATCTGTTTCATGTTGTCTCCTTCGCAAGAACCGGCCGGAGCGGCCGGGCCGCGCCTGCCGCAACGCTTCTATCTCAACAGCATCAGTTTTCTGGAACTGGTCCAACCGCTGGTCTTGACCCGGCAGAAGTAGACACCGGCTGCCAGGTTTCGGCCGGCTTGGTCCCGGCCGTCCCAGACCGCAGTGTACGCACCAGGCCGCAGTTGCTCATCCACCAGGGTTCTTGCCAGCCGGCCCGACCGGTCAAACACCTTCAGGCTGACTCTTGTCTCGGTCCCAACCAGGTTGTACCTGATTAAGGTCTTGCCTGAGAAGGGGTTCGGAGCGGTCGAGAATAGCGTGGCGATCCCGGGCAAAGCTCCTGGCTCAGTAACTCCGACATGACGCCTGACCGCGGTGAAGGTGACGTACCGTTCGGTGCCTGCGGTCAGGTCCGCCTGGCCCTGGTGCCAGATGTACATCAAGGCGAAGTTGTCCGCTATCACCGCGGTGTCGGCATTCGTTGAGATAATCTCAACGCTGTCAACCCGGAACGGCAGCTTGACAATCGGGGACCGGTATCCCCATTTACTGGTAAACCCGGGCGTGCCGTCGATATTCATCGTGATTCTGAACGTAATGGTGTCCCGGTCGAACCCCGGAGACACAATCAGTTCCTTGGTGTACATCAGCGGCGTGTGAATCTGGCCGTCCGGAATCCGGGCATCGATTGCCGGGTCTCCGTACATGCCCGAGCCGTTGTAGTCGGGCGGATTTCCGATTCCCGGAGTATGGTTATCCACGTCGAACTTGAACACGCAGTTGCCGAGGAAGAACGCGGTAGGCCAGGAGTTGTGCTCCTGGCGGCAGAAATACGCTTTGGTCGCTCCGTGCTGATAGCTGGAACCGCCTTCACCGATTACGTACCCGGTAACCAGGTAGGCTCCACCGTTGCGGACCCAGGCCGGCGTGAACGACCCGTTGCCCTGAATCTGGCCGATGTTGCAGTTCCCGAGCGCGAAGTAGATTTTGGCGTGGGGTGAAACGATATCCACGTCCGGTCCGGTCTTCGGGTCACCGTACAGACGCCCCATGCCGCTGGAACGGAAGTACCCTTCGTCCCCGGATGACGGGTAGTGCATCTGCCAGATGTTATGCCCACCGTGCCCGCTGGTGACGAAAATGTCAACCGTGTCCCCGAAGATGAGGCTGTCGCCGTTAATCATGTCCACCAGCCAGTTGGTCCGGTCCCGGGGACCATCGGTGTAGGTGATAAGGCCCACCGAGTCAGGATGTTTGACCCAGTACGTGCCGTAGGTGGCTTCGCTGGTGGCAATCCCTTTCGGGAAGTAGCTGACATTGGAGCTCGAAGTCCCACTCAGATGGGTCTTGATTGTCATCCGGGTCGGCCCGGTCACAATCCGCAGCGCATCCGCGGATTCGCACCCGGTCACAATGCCCCAGACCGCATCAACAAACGGGTCAGAGTCCAGACCCCGCGTGTAAGGCCAGGCATGGCTTTTCACAAATGTCGGCGATGCTTCAGAAACCTGGCACACAAAAGCGATGTAATCAGGCTCATACGCAGCCACCGCGGCCTGGGTCTCGGAGATATCGCTTGCGTAAGTGAACACCTGGCCCGTGTGCCTTGACGCCAGCGCATTCACCACTCCAGCCCAGCCCGAGTCCGCATTGGTTGCGTTGCTCACAATGATTGCGTACCGGTACTCCTGCGGCGGCCGCTCGAAAATAGTGAAGACCGAATCAGACTGGTCCACATCGGACAGGCCCCCGCCGTCAAACACAACCACTTTCACCAGGCAGGTTGTGGATGGGGTATTCGGCACAACCCACCAGTAGCTCTGCGGGTTCCCGGTCTGGTACGCTTCGGGAATCCAGGTCGCGCCGTTGTCCAGCGAATAGTAAACGCTGTCCCCGACAACCGCGACATTGTCATCCGCGTTCCACCGGATGGAATGCATCTCGCCCGTGCCCCAGGCCTCCCCGCCGTTGGGCGCGGTCACAGTCACTGTCGGCGCAATAGTGTCCGCAATGATGGCGAACACCGCATCCGACTCATCTTCGCCCCGGTTGTCCCACCGGTCAAACGCGACAACCCGGAGCAGGCAATTGGCCGAAACCGTATTCGGAATCACCCATTCATAGCTCTGCGGGTTGCCGATCTGTCCGGCCACGCCAATCCAGGACCCGCCGTTGTCGGTCGAGTAGTACACACTGTCGCTGACCACACCGGTGGAATCAAAAGCGGTCCAGGTCGTGGTCTTTGTCTGGCCCACGGTCCAGGTCTCGCCGCCGTTCGGCAAAGTCACCTCGACCTCGGGTGGAATTGACTCAGGCTCCGCGCCCGTGACCTCGACATCGTCAAACCAGATGTCAACCCAGTGGTCCCCGGCCCCGTTCGAGTTGAACCCGCCGAAGATGATGTCAACCGACTGGCCAGCCCAGCCCGAGACATCTACTGCCTGCCGTGACCAGGAAAGGGACCGGCCGCTGGAGTATATCTTGGGACAGGAATCGCCGTTGTTCAGGAACACCCGAAGTCCCTGATTCCAGGTTCGCCCACTGACCTCGGCCCAGAATATCAAAGAATCGGCTGACGACGGAAACATCACGGTCTGATGTATCATCCGCCAGTGGGTAGGCTCCGGTGGCTCAGACCCGCCTCCATGACCAGTACCGATATTGATATGCGCCACATAACTTCCGTGCTTTGTTACCACGTCTGCCGAGTGAACACCTTCGTTGGTCCAGCCGGTGAAGTCACCGATCTCAAAACCCGGGTTCACGACCTGGGCCGATACTATGGCCGGCACCACAAGCATTGCGGCAACCAGCAGCACTGCGGCAGCGGTTCGTTTTCCGCTCACCATGCTATTCATCTGTACCTCCTTAGGGTTATGGTTTTACCAGTCTATCGTTGCCTTACGACCGTCTTGCCCGCAAGCATCCTGGGCCGGACAGCCAGATTAAGTTTATACCGCTGGAAATCCTCCTGTCAATACCCAATTGGCACATCCGTCTTTGGAAAACGCAGGCACGCCACCGCTTTGTATTCCCGATTTTGGAGTGCAACGACTGCGTCGTTGCGCAATGTCGCAGACATTGCATTCCACAGCTCGAAAGCGACAGCGTGCTGCCGCAATCCAACGAGCCGGGGCGCTCGGAAGAGCGCCCCAGGTTAGTTAGCTTTGAGCCTTAGTGCTGCACTACGAGCTTGCGAGTAGTAGAGAACCCGTCCGTGTCCAGCCGGACCAAGTACACGCCCGCACTTAAGCTTCGCAGGTTCATAGGGTGACACCCTTGCGCTGCGCAGGATGTCACCTTGATGCGTTTGACCGCCCGGCCGGCGATATCATAGATGGTGATATGCACAGGCCCGGGTCTCGGCAGGGTGTAGTGCAGCGTCGCCAGTCCGCCCGTCAGAGGATTCGGAGAAATACGCAGGACGCTTGACGCAATACGCTCTATGCTCGATGCCTGAAGCGTCCGGCGTGAAGCGTCAGGCATAAAGCGTAAAGCGCTTGGCAACACATACCGCCACATCTCGACCGTCTTGTTGCCTTTGAGCGCGAAGAACGCGCCGT
>JAUWNN010000132.1 GCA_030612625.1 Caldifarciminota bacterium | reverse complement strand
GAGATGAAAGAAGCTGCATGACAACAGCATCATGGATGCGTTCGACAAAGCTCCATCCACAACATTTGACAATATCTCAACCAGCGAGAGGCCCAGGCAGAGAACGGTGGAAAGGCCGGGCCAGAGGCTCTAGGGGACGGGGGAGGGGGTAGGCGGCCCTTTGGCGCTAACTCTATCAGATTCAGTCGGTTATGTCGGTTGACTTCTATCGACAACGTTGTAGACTATGGTTGAGAGGAAGCCAGATATGAAAAGGCAGAAGGACACCTTTTTTTTCCCCGGCTGAGTTGGGCCAGCGGCTGTGCGAACTGAGACTGAAGGCCGACAGGTAACAGCCCGAAACAGGCGGGAGGCGGTTTTGCGCCTTCCGCCTTTGGATTGCGGTGGCATGCCGCCGCTTTGTCCAGCCGATTTTGGAGTGCAATGTCTGCGACATTGCGCAACGACGCAGTCGTTGCACTCCATACAGAAAGCGACAGCGTGCTGCCGCACTCCACATCACCGGCTGTTGTTGACCGTCAGCGGGAAAGCGCTCGGGCGCGGTTCTGGCGTATGACCTGTCTGAGCTCTTCAGGTGCGGGCAGCTCAAGCGCTGCGTCAAGATTCTCAAGCGCCTCTTTATGCCAGCCCTGTTCCAGGCAGAACATCCCGAAGTTGTTCCGGCTGCTGGGGTAGTAGGACTGGGTCGTCGTGAGATGGGGAGACCGGTGTTCCCGCCGCGCCGCATCGAGAAGGTAGCAGTGCCAGAGTTTGCGGTTTTCGGCCAGGAGCCCGGCTTTGTCAGGCGGCTCAGCGGCCGGCTCAATCCGGTTGACGATACCGACCGGGACTATGTCGTATCCTTCAGTTGCC
Organism: Caldifarciminota bacterium; assembly: GCA_030612625.1. Lineage (GTDB taxonomy): Bacteria > Hydrothermota > Tepidihabitantia > Tepidihabitantales > Tepidihabitantaceae > UBA3079. Next base: position 7,507 of record JAUWNN010000132.1, on the reverse strand, counting down.
GGCCCGGAAAGCAACTGCTGGGTCAGCGTTCCCACCGAGAGGTAGACCGGATGATTCCGGAGGAGTTCCCTGATGAGTGGCTCCAGCAGATGCTGCTTGAGTACTTCCCGCTGCGTCTGGCCTTTGAGTCTCCCGATTTTCTTCAGCGCACGACTGAGCAGCCGGTCCCGGTCCGGAAGCCGAACCCGCCGGCCGAGCGCAGTCCAGTATGGCCGGTCGAAGAGCATCTCGGCCGAGATGGTGAAGACCTCGGTCTGAAATCCGGTCACGGTTTGTACGTATCTCATCGCGTTGCCTTCGACGTCATGGCCGAAGATGAGCGCGGCCGAAGAAGGTACCGAAGCAAGCAGGTTCGTGCCCAGGTCGCGCACAAGAGTCGTGCGGCTGTCACGGCTGGTGCGCATGTTGAAAACAAGGGTGAACACGGGGAGAGCGAGCATAATGAGAGCGGCGGCCCTGAAGCGTGGGAGCCGGCCTTCGACCCAGTGGACTCCGGTTCCGGCAAGCAGGGAGAGGGCAAGGAAGGACGGGAGCAACTGGACTCTGAAGTCGTGAACGTTGAAACCCAGGCCGAAAACCGCGGTCGCGAGAAGCAGCCCGAGTCCGAGCAGGATGCGACCGGACCGCAGGGCAAGGAAGACAAGTCCGGTCACGGCAAAGAGCGCAGCCGGAATGCCGAACTCCGCGCTCACTATTGCCGGGAGCCCGGCGGTCCGGCTCAGAAGCAGAGAGGATACAAGGCTCAGGTCCTGGTAGTCGGACGCGGTCGCGTGCGCGATGAATCGGCCCAGGGCGCTCGGGTCACCCCAGTTCACGGCCGGGTTTGCAGTTGCGAGGATGAGCGTGCCAAGGCCCGAACTCAGACCAAGCAGGAAGAACAGCCCAAGCCCTGGAATGGTTTGGAAAGGGCGTATGCCTTCAGGTTTTCCGAACAGGACTACGAGAGCAGGGAGCCAGAGGAGTGCGCCCGGCTGGTGAGCCAGTGCCAGTCCGTAGACAAAGCCTGCCAGGGGCAACAGCCGGTTGGGTCGGAATCTGGCCCGGCGGGCAAGGAAGATGAGCGCGGCCAGGAGCAGTATGGTGAACGAGTAGACTTCGTGACTGGAGGAGTTTTCCCAGAAGGTTGCGGAGAAGCCGAACACGAGTGCAGCGACTGCTGAGCCGAGTCTTGACAGGGACAGTGAGCGGGCCGCAAGAAAGACGAAAGAGACTGCTGCGGCCGAGAGAAGCGCGGTCAGTGCGTTTGTGGCTACTGCCGGTTCCCGCAGGGGAAGCAGACAGGCCAGCCGGCCCAGCCAGGTGAAAAGCGGGTATCCGGGCGGATGGCAGATGCCGAGCTTGAGCGCGGCCAGAGTGAGCTCGCCTGAATCACCAGGCCCAACGGTCGGACACAGGCAGACAAGATATGCAATCAGTGCGAGAAAGCCCGAACCCAGAGCCAGATATATATCCGTTCTATCAAGGGACGAATCCTTTGCCGATTCAGGTCTTTGTTTCAACCTCTGACCTTTCTTTCACCACTGGGACACAAAGGCACAACTGCAAATGCTGGTTGTTGATTGCGAACAACTGGTCATCGCTGAAATCGAGCAGGTTACAAGCCACTTGTTCTCTTCAACTCAAGGCGGAAGGCTACTGTTTGTATCCGATTTTGCGCAGGAATTCCTTGCGATTTGTCTGGTCTTTTTCGGTCTCGACTCCTTTGGGTTTTTCGCCGTCGATGACCCCGATGATTCCCCGGCCGGTTTCATTTTCAGCGATGACCACGGAGACCGGGTTGGCGGTGGCGCAGAAGATGTTGCAGACTTCAGGCACCATTTTGAGCGCAGGCAGGACGTTAATCGGGTAGGCGTCGCGCATGATAATAATGAAGCTGTGGCCCGCGCCGATAGCTTCGGCGTTCTTGACGGCCAGTTCTTCAAGCTCAGGCACGGTGCCGGCGTGGCGGATGAGGCAGGGGCCTGAGGCTTCGCAGAAGGCCAGACCGAACTTGATACCCGGGACGCTGGTTGTCATTGCTTCGTAGATGTCTTCGACCGCTTTGATGAAGTGGGTCTGGCCCAGAATCAGGTTGGTGTCTTCAGGCTTTTCCAGTCTGACTTCTTTGAGTTCCATTTTTCTCCTTTGTCAGATTGTGGAGTGCGGTGGCATGCCACCGCACTCCAAATGTCCTTCCTGCGGCCGGTCAGTCTAGTCACTCAGCAGGACTTTGCCGGCCTGAGTGTATCCCGGAGCCTTGACCTGGAACAGGTAAGTTCCGGCTGGTAGCTTTTCGCCTTTTGCATCGCAGCCGTCCCAGTCTGCATCAAGGATTCCAGGGGTCGAGGGTGCTGCCAGAGGACTGGCAGGCTGCGCATCAAGGGTCAGGGTGCGGACCAGTTCGCCGGTGCAGGAGAAGAGTCTGACCACAGCGTGGCCCGAGCCGGTGTGGCGCAGGCTGAATCTTGTGGTGTTGTGGAACGGGTTGGGGTACGTGCTGAGCCGGGTTTGTTCAGGCACGAGGTTAGTTCTGTTGCTCATGCCGACACTGGTGGCGATGAAGCTTATCATCGTGCTTTCGGGTGAGCAGACCGGCCAGGTTGTCCAGCAGTCAATATCTTCGTCAACAGAGAATTCGTCCTTGGCCCAGATGTAGTAGTCGACTTGGGCGGGCATTGTCACTTGGGGTATGGTGAAATGGTAGATGTCGTCGCTCGAGGAGTCAGGGCCGGCCGAATTCCATTCGCCCTGGTCTACCCGGTAGAAGAGCGATTCTGCGCCGACCGCGTCATCGTCGGTGATGGTTGACCAGACCGCATAAGGCCCGGCATAGTTGGTGTCAGGCCACTGTCGGGTGTTGGCGAATGTCGGCGGGAGAAGGTCCCAGTCCGGAACATCGGCCTGGTGCATCTGGAAGAGCTGCTCGACCACGATGAAATTGGACGAAGCGCCGTTCTGGCTCATTGCCGCGGCCACGCCGTTGCCCCCAAGGAAGTGGCCGGGCACAACCCATTCGTATATCCAGCGCAAGTCAGAACTCCCCATGTTGTCAGAAAAACTCATGTAGTCCTTGATGACCAGACAGGGCCAGAAGTAGTCACCCGACATCGGCACTTTGACTTTTCCTTTGGCCACAATTTTCTTGATGTGCTGCTCAGTGGCGACATAAGGGATGCCGGGAATGATTTCGTACCGCCAGGTGACTGCGCTCATCCAGCCGCCACTCCAGTACATTGGTGTGGCATAGACCAGGGCATCAAGCCGGTAGTTGCCGATGAATCTGAAGGTCTCCTGGGTGAAGTCAATGCCGTCAAGGTAGAGCCCGAAGTCGGTCTTGTACAAGTAGACCCATTGCTCAGAGCCGCTGCCCAGAGTGTCCATCTCGCAGACATCAGGGGCGGGCGGGTCCACTTCCATTGAGTCGGGTGCCGGGGGCCGGCCTTCTTCGTAGTCACGCAGGCCGGTTCTGGTCCAGAGCCCGCCCGGGAACACGGTCATGTCCCAGACCTCGCGCGTCGAGTCGAACGGGGTCCACATGAACATTGACTGGTTCTGCTTGAATCGGCCATAGGTGTCGATTTCAAGCGGGATTTCGTGGCTGTCGATATGGATGTCGTGACCGAAGGCCGGGGCAAAGCACAACAGGGCTCCGATTGCCAGTGTCAAGAACATTCTATACATCTGTCCTCCTCAGGTTAGTTAAGGCAAATTCTAGGACAGGGGCAGAAATTGTCAAGACGGTCTGTCTTCGTGCGGTTTCCTGCCGGACGTGGCAGGTAGTGCTTGACTTCCATACAGTTTTGGCTTATCTATCGGGCTCATGACCTATTTCCTCCAGCAACTGATAAACGGTCTTCAGTTGGGTTTTGTCTACGCGCTTATCGCCCTTGGTTACACAATGGTGTACGGCATTGTCCGGCTGATAAACTTCGCACACGGCGACGTGTTCATGATTGGCGCGTACCTGGGATTCTTTGCAATGGCGAACTGGCATTTGCCGTTTCCAGTGGCGATTGTGGTGGCGATGGTCGGGTGCGCGGCCCTCGGGATATTCATTGAGCGGATAGCATACAAGCCGCTGCGGAATGCGCCAAGGATTTCGGCCCTGATTACTGCGATGGGTGTGTCCCTTTTCATTGAGAACTTCACTAACCTGAATTTCATGTTCGGACCGGCGCCAAGGGCGTATCCGCGGCCGTTTGCCATCCGGACTTTTGACCTTGGAGGGGTCAGCATCAGTAATATCCAGATAATCGTTTTCACGGTCTCGATTCTACTGATGGTGGCGCTTTCGCTGTTTGTCAGCAGGACCAAAATCGGCAGGGCGATGCGGGCGGTGTCGCTGGACAAGGACACCGCAAGACTGATGGGCGTTAATGTTGACACGATGATATCGGTGACTTTCGGGATTGGCTCTGCTCTGGCCGGGGCCGGCGGTGTGCTCTATGGGATCGCTTATCCCCAGATTCAACCTTTAATGGGAATCATGCCCGGGCTCAAGGCTTTTGTGGCTGCGGTCCTGGGCGGAATCGGGATAATTCCGGGCGCGATGCTGGGTGCGGTCATCATGGGCGTGGTTGAGACTTTTACTTCGGCTTATGTTTCTTCGACCTTGCGGGATGCGGTCGCGTTCGGAATTCTGATTCTCGTGCTCCTGGTGCGGCCGACCGGGCTGCTGGGCAAATCGCTTTCGGAGAAGGTATGAACCGGCGCGGTTTCAGGTTCGACCTGGGCTGGCGGGCCCTGGTGCTCGCGGTGGTCGGGTTCATACTGATTCAGGTCCTGATGTGGCTCAGGGTTATCAATCCGTACTGGCAGCAGATTGGCTGCCTGGCCGGAATCACGGCCATTTCTGCGCTGGGCTTGAACCTGGTCTACGGGTATACCGGCCAGTTCTCGCTGGGTCATGCCGCATTCTATGGTATCGGCGCGTACGGGGCTGCGCTCCTGACCCGGACCCTTGGCGGCAATATCTGGACAATGATGCTGGGCATCCTGGTGGGTGCGGTGCTTGCCGGTCTGGTGGCGTTCGCTATCGGGCTGCCGATTCTCAGGCTGCGTTCTGATTATCTCGCCATCGCCACCCTCGGGTTCGGAATCATTATGAAGGTGCTTTTTGACAACTCGGATGCGGTTTTCCCGATGATGGGCGGGGCGGCCGGAATGACCGGAATCGCCCGGCTGACGAATTTCACCTGGGTCTTTGTGGTTGCGCTCGGCGCGGTGATGGTGCTCAGGAATCTGGTTTTTTCGAGCGTGGGTCGGGCGCTCATTTCAGTGCGGGAGGACGAGCTGGCGGCTGAGGCGGTTGGAATCAACACCACCAAGTACAAGACGCTCGGGTTTGTGGTCGGGTGCATGTATGCCGGGGTTGCGGGCGCGCTGTACGCTCATCTTTATGCGTACCTGAATCCGGCCAACTTCGACTTTCTGAAGTCGATAGACGTGCTGCTCGTGGTCGTTATCGGCGGGCTGGGCAGCATCTCCGGAACCCTGGTTGCTGCGATAGGCTGGACATTCCTGCTTGAGGGGTTGCGGGTTGCTTTGCCTGCTTCGGTGCAGGACTGGCGGATGGTGATATACCCGCTGGTCATGGTAATCTTCATGCTGGTCAGGCCGGGCGGGATTTTTGCGGGAACCGAGTTTTCGTTTCTCAAGCCTCGTGAATACCGGAGGAAACGATGAGTGGGTCGGGCCAGACACGGGAAACCCTGACCGAGTCAGACCCGGCTTTGCTTGAGGTGCGCGGGCTGACCAAGAAATTCGGCGGCCTGGTTGCGGTGAACGACTTCTCAATGAAGGTTGTGAAGGATGAGCTTGTCGGGCTTATCGGGCCGAACGGTGCGGGCAAGACCACGGTGTTCAATCTCATCACCGGGATGTATGGAGCCACCAGTGGTTCGATTCTCTTTCAGGGCATGAGAATCAGCGGGAAGAAGCCGTTTCAGGTGTACCAGCTCGGCATTGCCCGGACCTTTCAGAACATTCGGCTTTTCAGACAGCTTTCGGTGCTGGACAATGTCAGAGTGGCGTATCACCACCGGGGCGAGGCAGGCGTTGTCCATTCGGTTCTGCGCAGTCCCAAGTTCAGGCGCGAAGAGAAGCGGGTCACGGACCGGGCAATGGAGTTCCTGTCGATTCTCGGGCTTGAACAGAGAAGGGACGCGCTTGCCCGGAATCTGCCCTATGGTGAGCAGCGCCGTCTGGAAATCGCCCGGGCTCTGGTTGCGGGGCCGAAACTTCTGCTCCTTGACGAGCCGGCCGCGGGGATGAACCCGTTCGAGGTCGGCCGGTTGATGGAGTTGATTCGTTCGGTCAAGGAGCAGTTCAAGCTGACTGTGTTCCTGATAGAGCACCAGATGAGGGTTGTGATGGGGGTGTGCGAACGGGTGGTGGTGATGGAGTTCGGCGAGATTATCGCGAAGGGCAAGCCGGAGCAGGTGCAGCAGGACCCGAAAGTGATTGAGGCGTACCTGGGAACAGATGAACCGTAGATGAAGACAGACAACAGCGTTCAAGGGTTCAAGGGTCCAAGTGAAGGCAAAAGGCAGAGCCCTGCCACAAGGAGACAAATGGTCCGAAGATGTCGGGGCGAGGCATAGATGCTCTTAAAGGTTACTGACCTGGTTGTTGACTATGGAGCGATTCGGGCTTTGCATGGGATTTCTTTCGAGGTGGCTGAGGGTGAGATTGTCACCCTGATTGGTGCGAACGGTGCGGGTAAGACCACGACGCTCCGGGCGCTTTCCGGGCTTGTCAAGCCTTCTGAAGGTCAGGTATGGTTCGACAACAGGAGGATTGACGGCAAGGCCGGTCATACGGTCACCAGGCTCGGACTGGTCCAGGTTCCTGAAGGCCGCAAGCCGTTTTCAGACATGACGGTCAGGGAGAATCTGCTGCTTGGTGGATTCAATCGTTCCGGTGCCGAGATTCAGGCCGCAATGGAGCGGGTGTTCCAGTCCTTTCCCCGGCTCAAGGAGCGGCTGAAGCAGGCTGCCGGCACTCTATCCGGTGGCGAGCTTCAGATGCTGGCGATGGGCCGGGGACTGATGGCCAAGCCAAGGCTGCTGATGCTGGATGAGCCTTCGATGGGGCTCTCGCCGATTCTGGTGCAGGAGATATTCAGCATCATCAGCGAAATCAACCGGCAGGGAACCGCGATACTGCTCGTGGAGCAGAACGCCTACATGGCGCTCAAGGTTGCGGCTCGTGCCTATGTGCTCGAGCCCGGCCGGGTAACGCTTTCCGGGCCTGCTCAGGAACTGCGCCAGGACCCGAGGGTGAAGTCCGCTTACCTGGGCGAGTGAGACCCGGATGCTTGACGCTTGATGGCATGACGCGTAGAGCGTTAAGTGTAGAGCATGGAGCGTAAGGCATGAGACGTAGAGCATTGTGGCTTCTGGTTGCGGTGGTGCTCGCGGTCTATCTGTACACCCTGGCACCGGTAGTCGGACTGATTGACTCGGGCGAACTGGCCGCCGGCTGTCATCTCTTGAACCTCCTTCATCCGACCGGGTATCCGCTCTAC
>JAUWNN010000158.1 GCA_030612625.1 Caldifarciminota bacterium | reverse complement strand
GTATTCATCTGCGGTTACTTCTGTTTCACGGATTTCGTGCTTTCGTGGCCAATTCTTTGCTCGTTCTCGGCTGAACCGCAGATTGCACAGATTGCACAGATAGGGTCTGGAAAGGAATCTGCGTTCATCGGTATTCATCTGCGGTTACTTCTGTTTCGTGGATTTCGTGCTTTCGTGGCCAATCCTATATCGGTTTTCGGGAAACCAGATTTTGGTTGACCACAGGCCTGCAAGCATTACAATTAGCAGAATCCAATAATAAGGAGGAACCATGAGGATTCTCGTAATTGCCGGCCTGGCTCTGGCAACCGCCTTTGCCGGCAACAACTCCGGTCTTCCCGGGCACTTCGGGAGCCTGTGGGTTAACCATGATACCGGCAACGTCAAACTCTCGGTCACCTGTGTCGGTGGTATCGGCTCAACCCAACCTGGTGACCCGGGCAACGGCATGCACTTCCCGAAGACCGGCCCGAACCTGCTTTTCCACGGCAGCCTGCTTCTGGCCAATGCCGAGGACTATGTAGTTGACCGTTTCTTCGGGGAAGGTGCCCAGCCGGGCCACGATACCGACTTCGTGCCGATTGATTCGCTTGAGCGGGGCACTATCCACGGGTATCAGGAATATGCCTGCCTGATGCACGACGGCAATCATCCCAATGCCAAAGGCCTGCAGGTGAGCCAGTACACCATCGCTACTGCCGACTCAGGGTACGAAGACTTTGTCATCTTCCTGTGCGAAATCGCAAATCCTACCGACGACTCGGTCCAAGGTCTGTACTTCGGAGCCTGGTGCGACTTCGACATCGCAACAGCGAACATGAACCGGGCCGGGTCGGACACTATCAAACGCTGTGTCTGGATGATACCCCAGTCCAACGAATACCCGACCGTTGGCGCAAAACTGCTGGCACCCGAAGGCTGGGCCAACCTGTGCTGTGTTGACCATGAGCGCTGGGTCTATCCGGACACTGAGGTAAGCGAGCGCACTAAGTACCGCTTGCTCTCGGGCGATATAAGGCAGTTCTCCTCGAATCGCGACTACGACTGGTCACTCATGGCATCCTGGGGGCCCTTTGACTTGGCGCCCGGTGGAACGCAGCAGGTGGACTTCGCTATGCTCGGAGGCCTGAATACAGACGACTTCCTGGCGAACTGCGACTCGGCCCAGTCATTCTACATCAAACTGCTTGGGATAAGTGAAGAACAACAGACGCCCGTCTCCTCAGCATTGCGGGTATTCCCCAATCCTTTCAACTCGTGCGCGAACATCAGATTGAGCCCCGAAGTTACCGGCAATGTCTCGGTCCGTGTCTATGATGTTGCCGGCAAAGTGGTCAACACCATCTGGGACGGGCCTATGCCGAGAACCGGTCTGGTCTGGAACGGATACGACCAGCGCGGAAATCTGGCAAGGAACGGTATCTACTTCATCGAAGTGGATGGAGCGAACACAAACCAAACCTGCAAACTGGTTTTGACGCGCTGACCCTCTGAAAGGTAGATAGTCCTGCGGGTCGGGCTGGTCCCGGCCCGCAGCCTTTTCTAGAAGTAGACCGAAACCCGGGCCATCACTCCGTTCGCACCGGCACCACCGAACTCGGTCCGGTCTCCACCAAGAGACACAGCACCGAAAAGGCTGAGCTCAACATTGTCTCCCAATCCAAGATAAACACTGGGCAGCACCGCAAGCGAACGGTCACCCAGGTTGGCAAGAGCACTCAACCCCAGCCGGTGAAACCCGAACACCGGCTGGATGAGCGATGCGAAAAGGTAGTTCTGGCCAAGACTGGAGATGTCGCCCGCGGCCAGTCCCAGCCAGGCATCAAACTCATAGTCCCCGGACTGGCCTGCGCTGTTGTGCAAGTATTCTACAAGCGCATACGTCTGGCTGGTTAGGGTGTAATCCATACCAAGACAGAAACGCAGAAACCGGTCCTTGCCTGCCGGCCAGTGGTATGCCCCTTCTCCCCAGACCCCAAATCCCAGAACCTCGCCCTTGAACTGACCGCCCGCCATGAGCTCAGACCATTTCTCACCGGTCCGCGCGCTCTCCTGTTCACGTCTTGACCCGATAGCTCCCCAGTCGAATCCCAGCAGATTCCCGTCCAGCCGGCCGATGTACCCGGACCGCCCGAAATCAGAACCCGGCAGGAAGAACAACTGCAAAGAAGGCCCGAACAAAGTAACATCCAGCCGCAACGCATTCATCCCTTCCCGCTCATACTCGGGGTCAAAGAAAGACTTGGGCCGAATCACTTCGGTCGGGTTCCAGACATATCCCGTACCCCAGGCCAGCGGCTGCTTGCCGACCCTGATTCTCAACCTGGGCCAGCGAACCGATGCATAAGCCCGGTCCAGCACCACCCGGTCCGCAAGCCGCATGCTGAGCAAGGACTTCACAGAATCGGGAATCGAGTCAGCCACCCACGCCGGAACCAGTAGAACTCTCGACAGCTCGGTTGCGCCGTGAAAGGTCTGCATATAGCCGGACGCCAAAAGGCTGACCCTTTGGTCGGGTGTTGCCTCAAAGTCAAGCCTGAGCTTGTTCTCATCCAGCAGGCACATACCGCTCTGGTAATCCATAACAGTCAAGAGATTCTCGTAACGTCCCCAGACAGAAACGCCCGCTTCCAGAGTGCCGGAAAACAGCCCGGCACCGGTCAATACGACTACCCCCAAACATCCTGACCAGAATCTGAACAAGCCGCCCGAACAACAACCAGGAATCTTCAACCGGCTATATCCTGAGACCACGGAAAGCAGAAGGATACTGGCCGAACCTCAGCCCGACCTGAATATTGAAGCCTTCGATGCTGAAGCTCGGCGGGTCCGGGTCCTGGCTCCACTGCGGCCCGACAACCGGCAGGAAGTAATTGGCTTTGACAAACAGACCCACATACCTGTAATTCTGATAGCGCAGCTTGCCCATCAGCTCCAGTCCGGGCGCTGCGCCTATGGTCCATGCCAGGTACCACTGGCTGAAATCGGGGTCATTGAATGAGTCATGGGAGTGAGCATAGTGAACCCAGGCCGCGCCGCTGATATCAACACAGGGCCGTATCCACAGGAAATCTACCGGTGCAAACCGGTATCCCACCTCGAAAAAGCCCGTGAGACCGGCAAGCTCTGCCGCAAGCGAGTCTGTCTCTGCCGGACGAACCGCTGCCGCGCCGCCCCCTCCGAGCGTCACATCGCCGACCAAACCCCCGCCGTGCCCGCCTAACCACCAGAGAGGCCCTTTGTAACGAAAACTGTCGCTCCCGCCCCATCCTTCAGGTGGCGGGTTGATATTCAGTTCGGTGAGCTTCTGGTTCAGACCCTGATAATCCACAAACGAAGCGGTCACACTGAACCCGCCGTAACCAAAACAGAACGATACCCAGCAGACCGCTGCCAGGGCTATTTTTACCGATGTGTTCATACAACTCCTCCTTGGCAAATCATCGACCGGCCTTGGGCCGAACCTGTCTTTCTCGCTCGACCGGAGCCACCGGATTTGTGAAATCATACTCGACCGTTCCCTGCTTGACCGCGTCACCGCCGATGCCGGCCGGTCGAAGGCCTTTGGGCAGTTTCGGGTCTGTCCAGATGGCCATCGCCCGCCAGCTTGACTTGAGCACGGTCGAATCCTCCAGCACATATGCCCAGATGACCCGAAGACAACGTTTCCCCAGACGGTTGTGCTCATCCAGCATCGAATGAAGCACCCAGTCCAGAACCGCGCGCAAACTGTCCTGCTCCATGTCAGGGCGCACAAGCGCGACAACGCTCAACCGGTCTGCACCTCTGGCCGGCAAATCCCGGGTCTCGATTATCCGATAGGACGGTTTGGACACGGTCGGTTCGGGCAATACCGGTCCGCCGGCCTTTCTGGGCCGGAACAGAACAACCAGCAGCACAACCACAACCAGCAGGGCTATGACCGCAAACCGATACCCATGCTGGCGCCCCCTGGTTGCCAGCCTTACCCTGGTTCCCAGCGGTGCCGGCTTGGTCTTGGGCCGCTCTCCTGGCTTGGAGAATTCGCGGCCGCACTTGGGACACTGCTCCGCCTCTTCATCCACCCGGGCGTTGCAATAAAAGCAATAGTACCCGTCCGACCGCTTCACTCTTGGCGTTGCCACTGCAACAGTGATTGTATCGCCTTGTGTCCGAAGTGCAAGAGCCTGCCCTGAGCCAAAAACGACATAGAGAATCCCAACGTAGGACGCACGACGCTTCACGCACGACGCATAACGCTTGACGCTGGCCTCCGGCGTAATGCATAATGCGTCATTTGTATTTCTATTCCGGTTCTTGGGGAAGGGACGTCAGCTTGACACTCTTCCACCAACCAATAGAATCGTTGCACGCCGGCGTGGCTCAGTTGGCAGAGCAGCGGTTTCGTAAACCGCAGGTCGTCGGTTCGAATCCGACCGCCGGCTCTGTTCATTTAACCCTTGACCCTGAATACTCTATCACTATTCTCACCCGATTCGCTCGATGAGACAGAACACTAGACTCGTATCCCTGCTGGCTTTCGCACTTGCCGGCGCCGCTATTCTGCTGGTCGTCGCTGTTCTTCGGGACGGACTTCAGAGAAGCGCTTTTTCCCTGCTATTGTACCTGGTTCCGCTCGGAATGCTCTTAGGGGGGCGGAACCCGCGCAAGGAATGGGAACAGCAGACCGCATTCGAAGAAGCGGAGTGTGAGCGAGCCGAACGCCGGGCCAACGCGGTGTTTGAAAGCTTCATAGATGCGAGTCCGATAAGCATCGAAATCTATGCCCGAGACGGCAAACTCCTCAAGAGCAACAAAGCGGCCGAAAGGCTTCTGGGCAAAGTTCCTCCGCCCGGCATCTCCCTGTTTGACCAGCGAGGTCTGAAGCGTACCGGCCTGCTTGAGCCCCAACTCAAGCGGGTCCTTGCCGGCACCCGGGTGGAAACTCCGCCCGTCTGGTACGACCCGACTGAAATCGGCCTGCCTGGAATCCCGGGCAAAAAAGTGCAGTTCCGCGCTACCGTTTTCCCGCTCTTTGACAACGAAAGCAATGTCACCCGCATTGCAGTAATGCACGAAGACATCACCGAACTGAAGCAACTGGAGCAGGAACTGAAAGATGCCAGCCTCCAACCGCCTCCCCCGGCCCAGGCCGGTGTCCGGGAAGATAAGGATGTCCGTGAACTGGAGTTCCGCCGGCGCAAGCTCGAACAGGCCTTGCGTGAAAGCGAAGAGAAACACCGTGCCTTTATCCAGGGCCCCCAGGGCTATATCGTGTTTCACCTGACCCAGGACGGCCGGGTTGCCGGGGTCAGCCCTTCGGTCGAAACGGTCTGGGGCGTGTCGGCCGAAACAATCCTGACCGACCCATCAGTCTTTTTCGCCCGGATTCATCCCGAAGACCTTGACAGGGTGAAAAAGACCGAAGCTGAAATCCGGGAAAAAGGTGAATACCCCAAGGACTACCGTTTCCGCGTCACAAACAAGAACACCGGCAAAATCCACTGGGTGGAAATCCGCGGCTCGGTCGGCAAGGTGGCCGGCAAGAAAATCCTCAATGCTATCGCACTCGACATAACCCATCTTGTCGGCATTGAGCAGGCACTCAAACAGAAACAGGCCGACATCGAATCGCTCGTCGCCAGCGCGACCGACGGCATCATCACCCTTGACAAAGACTTCACTGTCACCCGCTGGAGCAAAGGTGCGGAAAAAGAAACCGGGATTTCACCCGAAGGAGCGACCGGCAAGCCGCTTGAGAAAGTCTATCCTGACATCCGGAACACCGGCTTCTTCCCGGTTCTCAAGGAATCGCTCAAGAAGCAGACCTCACTCAGGCACGAAGGGTTCTATAACGACGGCCGGGAGAAGTATGCTGCCTGGTTCAGCATCTCCAGCTATCCATTTGACTCCGGGCTCCTGCTGATTATCCGCAACATCACCCGGCAAAAGGAAGCCGAACAGGCCTGGCAGCACGCTGAAGGCAAACTCACCGCACTTCTGAAATCGCCCGGCCTGGCAATTGCCATCAAGGACCATGAACTGCGCTACACCATGGCCAATGCCGAAACGCTCCGGATGATGGGCGTAGCCGGCGAGGATGAAATAAAGGGCAAGACCGATGCCGACATCCTCAAACCGGCCATAGCCGGCCTGATTGACTCCCATGACCGCAAGGTCATCAGCAAAGGAGAAACAGTCGAGCTGGAGCTTGCCCTGCCCGATGCGAAGAGCTCTAATGCGGCCTGGTACCGCATGGTCAAATGCCCGCTTCAGAACCCTTCAGACAAAACGGTCGGCATCCTTGGCATAGCCTATGACATCACCAAACGAGTCCGCGCCCAGCAGGAACTTGCTCACCGCTGCGCGTACTTCGAGAAACTGCTGAAAGAACAAGCCGCCACCATACAGAAAGCCAAGAAAACCATCAAGCACTGGGAAAAGCCCTAGCGCCACCCTGACCAGCAAAAACGCCCGTCAGCCGCGCTCACCGCCGTCCGCTATCCGCACTTCGACTTCTGCGCTCTGCATTTTGACTTTGGACTGCGGCGGCGGCAGCCGCCGCAATCCAAAGAGCCGGGGCGCTCGGAAGAGCGCCCCGGATTAGTTAGCTTTGAGCTTTAGTGTTGGACTACCAGTTTGCGAGTAGCAGAGAACCCGTCCGCGTCGAATCGGACCAGGTACACACCCGCACTCAAGCTTCGCAGGTTCATAGGGTGACACCCTTGCGCTGCGCAGGGTGTCACCCTGATGCGCTTGACCGCCCGACCAGCAACATCATAGATAGCGATATTCACCGGCCCGGGTCTCGGCAGGGTGTAACGCAGGGCGACAAAACCACCTGCAAGCGGATTCGGAGAAATCCAGAATCCAAAATCTGAAATCCCAAATCCACCTCTGCCCATGACTCCGGAGCGGTTGGCGGTGAACGGTAAGCCATAGGCGGGTATCATGTACCGCCACATCTCACGCGTCTTGTTGCCTTTAAGCGCAAAGAACGCTCCGCTGCCATGGCTTACGATGTCGGCTCCGTACTTGACGCGCCGCTTCCTGCCCGTGGTCGCAGTGTAGTTCGGTACTGTGTCCAGCTCGTGCCAGGAGTCTGCTGCAGGAGTGCATCTGAAGAACTGCTGGGTATTGCCGCCTTTGAGCGCGTAGATTTCGTCGTCGTACCAGGCTCCGCACCCGCCGTCCTTGGACTTCTTCCTCTTGAGCCGGCCGCTGTGCAGGCCCTCAAGCGGCATGCCTTTCAGCTTGTGGTCGGACCAGGAGTCACCAGCGATGTTGTACTTACATAGCTCGTGATAGACCCCGTCGTGATACTTGGCCTTGTGCGCATACAGGTAATCCGCGCCGTCGTACACCAGCCAGGAACCCTTGTCCCACTTCGCGCGCCTGCCCT
>JAUWNN010000136.1 GCA_030612625.1 Caldifarciminota bacterium | reverse complement strand
TATAAGCGGCCACTGTGGCCGGCAGTCCGGTCAGTTCTTTCACCAGGGCGGACTTGCCGGCATTCGGAGCCCCGAACAAGGCAACCTGGCCTGCGCCCTGTTTTTCGATATGGAACCAGTCTTTCCGCTTTTGGCCTTTTTTGTGCTGGGAAAGAGTACGGCGCAGCTTAGAGATTCTTGTCTTGATGTCTGCCTGCATCTTTTCAGTGCCTTTGTGCTTGGGGATTGTGGCAAGCATCTCTTCAAGGCAGACTAGTCTTTCCTCCGGGGCTTTGGCAAGCCGGAAACCTTCCTCAGCCTTTTTGTATTCGGGCGAGACATTGGCAGGCATACTTACTTATAGCCGAATCAGGCTGAAAGGCAAGAGCCCCACAAACGGGGCCCTCGTTCTGCTTCGGTTCTAGCCGCGCCTCTTGGTTGGTCCGAATCCGCCGAAAATGATATTCAGGTTCACGAACGGATATCCTTTGGCGACTTTCGGGCCCCGGTTCAGACTGGCGCCGTCTGAGAGTTTCCATTCGGGCGTGGTAGGGGTGTACGCATAGCCGGCTTTGAGCTGGAGACCGATGAATGTGACCGGGATTGTGATGGCAAGTTCCGGAGTAATGGTGAACTCAGTGAAGGCAATCTGGCTGGTGCGGCCCGGATTCTCGAGCAGGGCACCGAAACCGGGAACCGAGCCAAGAAGACCCTCAAGCGTTATGGTATAGCCCTGTGCTCCGATGCCGAGCATCGGTGTGACGATGAGGTGGCGCATATTGAGAAGGCAGTAGCCGGCTTCGAAATGGCCTCCTCCCAGGTCGACCCGGATGCGCAGACTTTCTGATGAGACGGTCTGGGTTCCGCCCCAGCCGCTGCCGCCAATCACTATGCGGCCGATATGAGCGTATCCGCTGCCACCCATCATCCAGTGCAGGGAACTGAGCTCTTCAACATCTTTCTTCGCCAGTTCGGAGTTCAGGTCATTGAAATCGGCAAAGGCAACCGTAGGCCCGAATCCGCCGAACCCGCCCGACCTTTGTGAACGTTTTCCGGCCAGGGCAGTCGTGCCCAGAGCCAGAGCCAGCAGCAGGGTGACAGTCAAGACCTTCTTCATACTTCCTCCTTTTGGAGTTTAGACCCTTTCTGTTTCCTGAATATCAGAGAACACGAGCCCGGAAATCAGCTTGGGGTAAAAGTCGGTTGACTTCTGGGGCATCCTTTCACCCAATCGGGCAAGTGTCCGGACCTGTTCCACCCTGGTAGGATTCATCAGCAGCGCAGCCTGGAACTTGCCGGTGTCAACCTTGGCAATTGCTTCCCGGGGTTCGCGCTCGTACTTCACATGGTCTTCAATGTTCTCGGAGCTGATGCCCAGGATGTGCTCGATAACCAGCGCATGAAGCACGGTGACGTCCAGTCTTCGGTACTCAGGGCTTCGTTCCGGGCTCAGATAGTTCTCGACGCCTGATGGGTCGAGAAGCTGCAGCAGAAAGGTTTTGCCTTTGCCCAGGTGCAGCGCGAAAGCGTTGGTATCTTGGTGCTTGCCAAGCTCGGTCACGGCATCTACTGCGGGAACCTGAGTCACTCTGAACAGTTCGGTGACGCGGTCCATCACAGCATTCCAGTCAATACTGAGCCCGAATACCAGCCGGTGGGTTGGCAGAATCACCAGACCCGGGTCTGCGATATTGATAAAGGCGCAGCTCTTGAACCGGAGTGCAGCATCAAGTAGCAGGTCTGGATTTTGCTTTTCCATTTCCTGGCGGAAGTTGAGCGCGGTTTCGTACCTGTGGTGGCCATCGGCAATCAGCACTGTTTTGTCCGCCATTTCCTGCTGCACAGCGCTCAGTTTTTCTGGTTCGGTCAAAGCCCAGACTTTGTGAATCACTGCGTATTCGTCGGTGGCAATCATGTCCGGTTCTTCAGAAGGTTCAAGGACGGCGTTCACTTTTTGCTCCGGGTCTGAGTAAAGCATGAATATCTGCTCGTAGTCCTTTCCAGTGGCGCGGACCAGATTGAGCCGGTCTGCTTTGGGCTTGGAAAGGGTGCGTTCATGGGGAAGGACCGTTCCCTTCTCAAACTCCTCGATTCTGAGAGCCGCGATGAACCCTTTGCGCAGCCAGGGTTTTGAGCTCATCTCGAACTGCTGGTGGTAAACATAAATGGCCGGCCTAGCGTCTTTCTTGAGCACGCTCTGTTCCAGCCATTCCTGGCACAGCGCGGCTGAGTTCTGATACCGGTCTTCACCGTCAGGCAGAATCAGCCGGACGAAGTTGTGCGGGTGAGTCTCCAGGTAGCCTTTTTTCATGCTCGGGCTTATCTTGTCATAGGGCTGGGTGACGATTTTGCTCAGGTCAGGCACTTTGGCCGGGTTGTACCGGATTCCCAGGAATGGTCGGATGTCAGCCATGTGCGTCCTTTCGGGTTAGCTGGTTCCGAGCAGGATGTCGCGCACCTTCTCAGCGATGCCGATTCCGGCCCGGGTCTGGCCTTCTCCGGCTTGGGCGCCGATATGTGGGGTGCCGATTACGTTGGGTAGAGTGTAGAGCTTGGAATCCTTGAGCGGCTCGTTTTCGTATACGTCGATTGCGGCGACCCCGACTTTGCCGGACTGGCATGCGTCAAACAGGGCATCTTCATCCACAATGCCGCCGCGGGATGCATTGATGAATATCACGCCGTCTTTCATCCTGGCGAAAGCATTGCTGTCAATCATATGAGACGTTTCGTCGGTTCGAGGCAGATGGAGCGAGATGTAGTCCGCTCTTGGAAGCATCTGGTCCAGGGTGCAGATTTCACCGACCGCACATTCCTTGACATACGGGTCAGCAACCAGCACCTTCATGCCCATGGCTTGGGCCCGTTTGGCCAGTTCGGTGCCGATTCGGCCCGAACCGACTATGCCGAGGGTCTTGCCGAAGAGCTCGGTTCCCTTGAACTTCTTTTTCTCCCATTTGCCTGCGCGCATCGAAGCGGTTGCATCGGCAATATGCCGGGCTGCGGCAAGCATCAGCCCAAGGGCCAGTTCGGCCACTGAAATCGAGGTCGCGCCAGGGGTGTTGACCACTTTGACACCTTTGGCTTTGGCGGTTTCCCGGTCCACATTATCCAGGCCTACTCCGGCCCGGCCGATTACTTTCAGATTCTTACCGGCTTCGATTACCTGTTCGGTTACCTTGGTGGCACCGCGTACGATGATGGCGTCGTATTCTGGAATCGCTTTTATGAGTTCTTCAGGCGGAATTCCGGGCCGCTCGTCAACTTGCAGGCCTGCAGACTTGAGAATCTCTACACCTTCTTTTGCTATCGGGTCGGTGATGACTACCTTCACGATTTGCTCCTTTCAATAGGCTTGTCAGGTCTGTTCAACAGCCGGTCATCCTATCCGAGCAGCGGCCCGAAGTCAATCCGAAAACCGGTATAGAGAATTTACCACCAAGGCACCAAGAGCACAAAGACGCAATACGCTTTACGCAATACGCATGACGCCGGATGCTTCTGGCGTCGAGCATGGAGCATTATGCGTAGAGCGTGAAGCGTGCTTTCGTGGCCAATCCTATATCGGTTTTCGGGGTCAATCTGTTGTTTGACTGGCTGGCCTGATTGTGGTATAATTATGCAGAACAAAGGGGTAGTATATGAGGGGTGAAAGAAAACATCACGATTCAGCAATACAGCGTCGGCAAAGGGAACAAGCCGAGCGCAAAAGCGTCGGTTTCAACTGGAAAGAACTGCCCATGAAAATCCTTTTCTGGCCCGATGAACTGGAGCGTCCCGTGCGGGAGCGGGCCAGGGCCTGTCAACTCGGGCCGGACCAAGAGTGCGCAGAGCATAACCAGGGCTATTGGTCTCCGGACCGATGCGCCTGCCAGGACCAGAGGCAGGAATCAGAAACGTGGGGTCAGGTGATTCTACTCCTGCTTCACCATCTTAAGATACTTTCTACCGGCCCGGGCGAGGTAGACGCCCGGTGGAGCCGGCTCGCCGTCTGAGTTCCTGCCGTTCCAGCAACAGGTGGCGGTTGTCCTGCTGATTGGGACTGTTCTGACCAACCGGCCGGCCGTGTTGTAGATTCCTATCCGGTCAATCGGTTCCTGGAAATAGGGGAGAAGCAGACGAACACTGCTCTTGAACGGATTGGGAAAGGCACAGAATGCAGTTGTGGCGGGTGGACCAGGTTGCTGTCCTTCTGCTATTGCAGGAACTCGGTTGAAGTACAGGGACTCTGCGACCAAGGCCGCGAGTGCAAGGGGAAGCGAATCAGGCCAATAAGGTGAGGCCAGGATGACCACTACCAGGGATTCGGTCTGTGCAGGAGCAAGACTGAACGGCCCGGTTGAAACCAGAAACCGTTTGTCCGCCGGTGCAATGTCTATGGTGTCAATCGGCTCGTACACCCGGGTGCTGCAGTTGTACCCGGCCAGAACCAGATACTGTTCAGGGTCGGTAACCGGGTCGTTTTCGATGGTGAACTTCTTCATGGCAGCAATGCCCTGATTCTCAGGAGTGAGAATCATTTCGATGCCGACCACGCCGACCGTGTCCCAGCCTGGTTCCTGGTTGTCATTATCATAGGCATAAGCCAGGTGGTCTATGTAGATGCTGTCACCAGAAGTCCTGGAAAACCAGCGGTGGTAGAACGCACCGTACATGTCATCAAGATGGTAGCCGATGTCAGGGTCAAGGGTGATTCCGGTGTAGAACTCACGCAGCGTGTCTTCGGACTGGTTTTCTATCTCGTACTTCAGAAAGATGAAGTCCCAGGCCAGCTCATCAGCCCAGGCATAGGCCGTGAGATAAACCTGGACATCAAGAGGCCGGCCCGGTTGAACATGGCTTGAGGAATCAAAGTCATTGAAGCAAGTCCAGGCGTCCTGGTCTGAACGGACGGTCTGTGGTGCTCTTGGAAATCGCCAGGCCGGAGGCGGCCAGCGATGCGGGTAAATGTATACCTTTGCCAATGTGTCACCCGGTCCGCCTGAAGAGTCGCCCGGGCTTAGCTCTGAATGGCCGCTGTTCGGATTGTAACTAACTGAAACCAGAGTGTCGTTTCCCTGGATTGCGCCAAGCCAGAGCCCGCACCCGCAAAAGTACTGGTGGGAAGTGTTGCGCCAGGTCGCACCCTGGCCGAACGGGCCATAATTTGCTATGGGCATATTCCAGCGGTTGATGGTCAGCGTATCAACATGGTAATCGGCCGCAACTACGAGCGGCCAGAGCAAAAGAGCAAGGCCAAACAGTACGCTACAGCGTTTCATGAAACCTCCTTTAGTCCACTTCATGTTAAGGACATTCTGGCAATTGTCAAACCCTGTCTAGCGTTCCAACACAACTTTGGCTACAGTCCGGTTTGTGCCTGACTCGAGCCTTGCGAAATAAATCCCGGTTGGGACTTTGCGGCCGAGCCGGTCTATCCCTTTCCAGGTAACAGAAATCTGTGGCTGTTTGCCGGCAACCGGGCAGTTCCAGACCATTCTGCCGGTCGCGTCGAACAGGGCGAGGTAGGCTTGGTGCCCTGCCGGTACTTGGCAGAGAAATGTGACGCTCTGCTTTGCAGGATTGGCGCGAGTTCTCAGGCTGAAGGCCGGCTCAATCCGTTCTGGTTCCGCCGCGATGCCGGTCATGCTGTCGCAGAACACCCATATGCTATTGTACTCTGAAGCATAGACCCGGTTGTCAGTCATGTTCCAGGTCAAATCGTAGCCCGGGGTGTTCTCAAACCGGGCCACGATGGAATCGAGCCGGCAGTGGATTACGAACAAGTCGTGGCTACCGCCGATGTACAGCTTCTTGTTCCGGTTGTGCACGACCGAGCTTCTGTAGTAGCCGATATCCGCAGGAATGGTTCTTATCAATTGCCGGGTGGGACAGTCAATCACATAGACTGCGGACTGGTCTATGGCATAGAGCTTGTCTACTGTTTCCACCCAGACCAGTTGGTGGACCGGCCTGGGCGTAATGATGCTGTCAGTAACCTGATGGGTCTGACCGTCGAGCACATAGACCTTGCCGACGTTGTAGACTGCGAAGTACACCTCATTGTCGGTTGTGTTGACAGTCAGGTCCCTTATCCTGTGGCTGGGCACTGTTGTGACTATTGAGTCGCGTTGCGGGTCGATGACCGCGATTCCGTCCATCGAGGTTCTGTATCCGTACACCAGGCTGTTACGTGGGTTATAGCGTTGTTTGTTGCCAAAGCCGGTTCTGGTTGCTACGACACTGTCCTGATGCAGGTCATAGACTGCTGTTGTATCATGATAGCCTGGCAGGTAGAGCTTGTGGTATTCGGGAAGAACAAGACCTGCGTGGGCGTACCATATCGGAAGCGGAACATCGAGGATGACCGAATCGGTGTTGCAGTCATAGACATAGACCTCACCGTGTCCCTGCCAGTCGTGGTTGCCCAGGTAGAGCCGGTTCAGTTCCTGAAAAAAGCCCAGGAATCCTTCGTACGCACACCATTCAACCGGGACCCATTTCTCGATAGTGTCTCCCTGGCCGACTATGCCGACGCCGTTGTAGTCTCCAACATAGAGCTTGTTCCCGGAAGGGTTCCAGGTCATCGCTCTAACCTGGATGCCTTCGTAGTCTATCGAGTCAATGATGCTGTTGGTAGCGCCGTCAACAATCCAGACAAAGCCTTCCTCTTCCGCCAGGTAGACTTCGTTGTCTGTTGGGTTCCAGCCAAGCCCGGTAACCGGCTGCGAAGCAGGAATCCAGTTGGTAATCGAATCCGGCACTCCAAGGACCGCAACACTGTCAATATCCCAGGAAGCCAGATACGCCTTGTTATCGGTCAGGTTGACTGCGAATGCAGAAGGCCAGCAGTCTTCGGGCAAGCCGATGAATCCGACCAGTGAGTCGGTTGCACAATTGACTACGGCAACAGAATCATCCGGGTAACCGTAGTCTCTGCGCAAGGCTTCGAATTCCTCCTCAAAATAACTGGCGTACAGATAGTTGGAGACCGGGTTCAGAAACAGGCGGCCATAATCCCAGGCAGAGGATAAGGGAATGTTGATTACCTTCCTGGCAACGAGCGAATCGGTGTCATACACCCAGATTTCGTTCCGGCGGGTTGAGTCGTTGGTGCCCAGGCAGTACAGCTTGGGCAGTTCGGGATGGACCAGGATGTCATAGCCTTGGTCCATGCCGAAAAGAGTCGCAACCACTGAATCGGTCTCGCAATCAATTGCGACCACCGGATAGTTGCCCCAATCAGGCCCAAGACAATAGACCCGGTTATGGACAGAATCCCAGACAATGCGGGTGGCGTAGTCGTGGAGCTGGATGGTGTCAAGCACAGTGTCAGGCCCAGGGTTAAAGACCAGGACCTGGTCGTCAGTACAGATATACAGCTTGTCCATTTCTCCATTGTAAGCCATTGCCAGAGGCCAGTCAGCATCCAGAACTTCTGTTATCGTGTCAGTCCGGTCGTCAAGGATGAGTATCTGCTCCATATCAGGTGAACTGGCGTAGATTCTGTTGGAATGGTAGCAATGGGCGAATCCGCCGCAGCCTTCAACTGTGTCAATGTAACCGAACTTCTGTCTGGTTGTCGCATCGAATATCTGGGTCCGTTCGGTCCACGGGCCGGCGAAATACATCCGGTTGGTGACCGGATTGTGGAAAGCGACGAGTGGTTCCTCAAGACCAACAATCGAGTCGTTCAGCCAGATGACCTTTTCCAGCCACTGGGCCGAGCCGACTGCAGCCAGGATAAACACTGAACAGACTATGACCAGCCGTTTCATGTTCACTTCCTTTCTTGAGATTCTT
Organism: Caldifarciminota bacterium; assembly: GCA_030612625.1. Lineage (GTDB taxonomy): Bacteria > Hydrothermota > Tepidihabitantia > Tepidihabitantales > Tepidihabitantaceae > UBA3079. The sequence continues at coordinate 401 of JAUWNN010000136.1, read as the reverse complement.
CCCGAGCAGACAAGCTGCTGATTGATATGAACCGGGCCTGGTTATGAACCTGCGCAGCCCGGCGTTTTCTCCCAACAAAGAATAAGTCCAAATTCCGGCTCTGTCAAACAGGTCAAAGGCTGGCACAAAGGCTCAGACAAAGGCTGGTGGTCAAAGGCCGGGCGAATCTGACAGTGGTCTCAAGGGCCGAGTCAACTGCGGTCTGGACAGCGGTCTCAACTGCGGACTCAACAACCGCCTCAACAGCGGTCTGAACAGTAATCTCAACAGCCGAGTCAACAGCGGTCTCAACTGCCGGGTCAAGACCGGACCGAACACCGGTCTGAACCGCGGAGTCAAGAGCGGACTGAACACCGGACCGAACAGCGGGCTCAAGGGCCAGCCAGACCACAGGCCAAGCT
>JAUWNN010000286.1 GCA_030612625.1 Caldifarciminota bacterium | reverse complement strand
GAGATTCATACCACAAAGCTTGCCCTGCTCTGCCAAAGGCAGGTGCCATCCGATGGCTCACGGAGTCGAAGGGGCACGAAGAAATACAAGTCCAAAGTCCAAAGCCCAAATGCCCAATCAAGCCCAAAGTCCGAATGCCAGCACGACAGTTGCAGTCCCAAGCACCGAAATAGAGCCACGAAGACAGGAAACGCCTGAACCGCAGATTACGCAGATTACACAGACAGGGTCCGGAAAGGAATCTGCGTTCATCGGTATTCGTCTGCGGTTACTTCTGTTTCGTGGGTTTCGTGCTTTCGTGGCTAATCCTGTATCGTTTTTCGGGTCATGCGGAGTTGTCAACCTGTGTCTGTGTTGGTCTGTGGTTGCGCAGTTGCCTATCCCTGTCTTTGCGAGGAACATACTCACGTTACTCAGTGCAGGCTCCGTGACGCGGCAATCTTCCGCCACGCCGCAGTGGATGATTTTAGGGGTTGTCAAAGTCGGTTTCTGATGCTAAAATTCTACAAGTGAAGACCTTACAGTATAACGTAGTGGTTCTTCCCAAACTGGATAACGAGGAGGAAATCCAGGAGTTGCGGGAGAAGTACGACCCCTGGTTCTACCAGATAAGGCCCTACGTACCGATGGTCCTGCCTTTTGCTCCGGCCACTTTGGATGAAATGCAAAACGTCGGGGATTACATCAGCCAGGCCCGGCGCAAGCTCCACCCGGTGGCTATCAGCTTCCATCAATGCGTGGAAAGCGGTGACCGGCTCCTGTTTGTGATTGAGAACGGCAGAGAAGAGCTTCTTGAACTCCATCACAGCCTTCTGGGATGCGAGGCAGCGGTGCTTGTTGAGGAAGCCGGGTATGAACCGCTGCTGGTTGTCGGCAGGGTGCCTGACCCTGGACACCGGGCTCAAGCCCTGCATGAAGCCAATCGGATTGGCCGGACCCTCGGGATTGTTGACGCAGTATCCCTTATCAGGACCGAGCCGAGTGAAGAATTGAAGCTGGTCGCCAACTATCCTTTTGGAATCGGCCGGGTTGACTACTACGACCGGTTTCTGGCCTGAGCGGTCTTTTCCATATTCAGCCAACTGATTTGCCCGAAAGCGTGGATTATAGTCTGGGGTGTAGGAGGGACATCCTTGTCCCGATTCTGTCGCGGCAGGGAGGCCGCTCCCTGTCTTTGCGAGGAACACACTCGCGTTGCTCAGTGCAGGCTCCGTGACGCGGCAGTCTCGGGCCAGAGACCCTTCGTTGCACTCAGGGCGACGATGCACGTCGGATTGCCACGGCTGCTGTCGCAGGCTCGCAATGACGTTTCCTTACCAAGCAAGCCGTTGGAATGCAGTGCCGTTCCTGTTCAGGTCTGGACATTCTTGGACAAGTGTGGGCTGGAACGGGCAGGCTGCTACCGGCTATCTTTTGCCTAAGTGCCGGACTACAGGGGTGTTGGTTTATGGCACGCCAGTTGCTCTCACTATGGTCATGAGACCAACAAGCAGAAACATTCGTCAAGCAACAAGGAAGCGTCATGCGCTCTGCCGAAGGCAGGTGCGGTCGGACGGCTCACGAAGCGTGGCAATCTTCCTCTGTGGCGTGGCGGAAGATTGCTTCGTCACTGCGTTCCTCGCAATGACATGGCAAGCAACTAACCTAAGGAGGATCCCGTGAAAAAGCTGCTCATACTGGTAGCAGTCCTGGCTATGGCTGGTATGGCCCTGGCTGACGGCGGCATTGCCGGACAGGTAGTCAATGCCCAGACCGGCGACCCGGTTGAAGGTGCGATGGTTGTCGCCAAAGGCGACAGCAACCAGATTGGCCGGGCAAGAACGAATGCCCGTGGCGTGTATCTGATTGAGGACCTGGAATCCGGCCGTTACCGGGTTTCGGCCCAGTCACGCGGCTATGAGCCGGCTATCTATCCGAGTGCGGTAGGTGTCCGGCAGGGCCAGATAACCCGGAATATCAACTTCCGGCTCAAGCCAAAACAGCAGACTGAACCCGGCGTAATCAAGGGCCGGGTAATGGACCGGAGGACCGGAGAGCCGATTAAAGGTGCGGTGGTGGTGGCAGTAAGCGAGAACTTTCGGCGCCGGGCCCGGACCGATGACCACGGCCGGTATGTTCTGCGCAAGCTCAAGCCCGGTGTGTACCGGGTCAAAGCCAAGGCCCGCCACTATATCAAAGAGAACTTCCCGCGGCCGGTGCCGGTCAGGGCCGGCCAGACGGTCGAGCATATCAACTTCGTGCTTCAGCCCAAGCCGCGTAAAGGCGCGATTGGGGGCCGGGTGGTCGATGCCAGGACCCATCGGCCGATTGCCGGGGTCAAGGTTATCGCCCGGGGCGAGCACGGCATGTCCCATGCGGTTACTGACCGGCATGGTTTCTACCGAATCACCAAGGTCAATCCGGGCGTTTATCGGGTGACCGCGATGAAGCGCGGGTACCGGCCTGCGACTTTCCCGCGACCGGTGCCGGTGCGTCCGGGTCACGCAACCAAACATATCAACTTCCTGCTGCACAAAGTGCGCGCGGACGCTGACTAACTTCGCCTCCTTGCTGCCCTCCGGCTTCCGTTCCGGAGGGCAGCTTTTTCTTGCCCTCTCTGTTCAAGGAGGTCCTGAACCTGCTTCTGGCAGGCGTGGCAATCTTCCGCTGTCCTTCATTGAGCCATCGGATGGCACCTGCTCCTTCGGCGCAGAACGCCACTGGGCATTCGGAATTCGACTAACCGCCAAGAACGCCAGGTATGCAGAGAGGCGGAGTCCTGCCACAATGGATTGAGCGGCCTGGAAATTGACGAAGGGGTGTACCTGAGAGCGCGGCTGAGCAAGATGCGAACCCAGGAATGAGCAGGGGAGACCGGAGCCTGAGCCGGAAAGGCGCAAGCCCAGGGCCAGGATATGGCAACTGGTGAAGGGCTTGGACATGGCCGGGTTGAGTCGAGCCTGGAAGAGCCGGGAAACAGGGCGGCGATACGGCCGGGCACGGAACCGGGCAAGGGGCTGAGGGAAGCGTCCACAGAATCACCTGGGGAAGTACCTGGGGAATCACGAACCAGGGCTCGTGCAGAGTGGTGAGTCAGATGACCGGACAGGGAACCGACCAGGATACACTTCAGATGGCCGGACAGATGGCATAGGAGAGCACACACCTGAGGACGGTGCAGAAGGCGTTCCAGGCGATTCGGGAAATGACCTTCCCAAGGCCCGAGGAAGTGACCTTCCAAACGACGAGGGAAAGCATGAGGGGGACGACCCCTGGGTATC
>JAUWNN010000275.1 GCA_030612625.1 Caldifarciminota bacterium | reverse complement strand
AAAGGCCGGAAGACTGCCACGCTGCGCTCGCAGCGACCTTCGGTCGGATTGCCACGGCCACCTGCAGTGGCCTCGCAATGACATGACCGGAGAGACCCCTCCGCTTCGGTCGGGGTGACAGTTCCTGTTCCTTGGCGAGCTTGGCGGTTCCAATCCGCTTTCCGCTGACCGCCTTCCGCTATCCGCCTGCAACGGAAGATTGCCGCAGTCGCTTCGCTCCTTCGCAATGACAGTGGGGCCTGTGGTTTTGACTTCTGCACTCTGACTTCTACCTTCTGCCCTCTTCTGCGTTCATCTGTGTTTATCTGTGGTTAGGTTTCCTCTTGGCGTTCTTGGCGGCCTTGGCGGTTAGTCTTTCTGTGTTCATCTGTGTTTATCTGTGGTTTTCATTCTGCCTTCTTCGTGTCTTTGTGTCGAGGTCTGCGGTTCTGGCTCTTGCGCTTTGGCTTTTGGCTTTGTGGTTTGTGTTCTCGGCCTACCCCTGGCGCTTGTACACGTTCTCTCTGATGAACCGCTCGTTCTTGCACCAGGCTTCGGCTTTCTTGACCCAGAGTTCCAGAAAGACCGGCCTGCCCAGGAACCGCTCTATCCGGCCCCGGGCAATCGAGCCGACCTCCTTGAGCGCCGCCCCCTTCTTGCCGATGACTATCGCCTTTTGTGAATCCCGCTCTACGTATATGACCGCCCTGATAAAGTCCTTGCGCCCTTCCCGCTCCTTGAACTCCTCAACATTGACAGTGGTGGAATACGGAATTTCCTCGCCGTACCGGTTGAAAATCGCCTCCCGGACTATCTCGGCAACGAAGAACCGCTCGGGCCGCTCAGAAATCATGTCCGGCGGGTAGAACGGCTCGCCTTGCGGCAAGGCGTTGATAACCGCCTTCTTCAACTCCTCCACCCCATCGCCTTTCAGCGCGGAAATCATGTACACCTTTTCAAAACCTTGCCCGGCCAGACGCTCGACCAGCGGCAGCAGCAACTTCTTGTCCACCTTATCCGTCTTGTTGATTGCGACAAGGGTATCCCGTCCTGTAAAAAGCTCTATCCCCTTTGTGCCTTTGTGGTTTGTCTTTCTCTTGCCGGAGGCCGATTCCAGCTCATCAGGTCTGGTGGCATCGAACATCAGCAGAACCACATCCGCATCCTTCAGTGCCAGCTTAATCTCCTTGCTCATCATCTCCTGAAGCTTGTACGAAGGTTTGCGCATTCCCGGAGTGTCCAGAAAAAGGGCCTGATAACCTTCACCATTGAGGATGCCCAGAATCCGGTGCCTTGTGGTCTGGGGTTTTGGCGCGACTATCGAAATCGGATAGTCCAGAATCCGGTTGAGCAGCGTGGATTTACCGACATTGGTCGGGCCGATGAGTGCAATGTATCCTGCCTTGAATCCAGGTTTGGCAGCCGACCGGGAATCCGATTCCCTGGGACTCAATTGGAATAAACCCCGATTGACCCCAGCTTGGCAATCCGCTCTTTGACAAGCTCCTGGCCGGGCTTATCACCGATCCGGCGGTAGTTCGCAAGCACCGCTTTCTTGACCAGACGGGCAGCCTCATCCCAGTCCAGGTGCGCACCGCCCAACGGCTCAGGCACAACTTCGTCTATAATCCCGAACTTGAGCAGCTCACCCGCAGTCATCTTCAACGCCTTTGCCGCGTCTTCGGCTTTTGAGGAATCCCGCCACAGTATCGCTGCGCACCCCTCGGGCGGAATAACCGAGTAGAGCGCACTCTCAAGCATCAGCACCCGGTCGCCTATTGCCACGGCCAGGGCTCCGCCCGACCCGCCTTCGCCGCAGACCACAACCAGGATGGGCACCGGCAGAACAGCCATTTCTCTCAGGTTCCGGGCTATCGCCTCGGCCTGCCCCCTTTCCTCAGCACCAACACCGGGATATGCGGCCGGAGTGTCAACCAGCGAAAGTATCGGCAGGTTGTAACGGCCGGCAAGTTCCATGACACGGAGCGCTTTGCGATACCCTTCAGGATGCGGCATCCCGAAATTGCGCCTGAGCTTTTCCTTGGTGTCACGGCCCTTCTGATGGCCGATAATGGCAAAACCGATTCCGTCAATCCTGCCCAGTCCGGCCACAATCGCCGGGTCGTCAGCAAACGTCCGGTCACCGTGCAGCTCTGTGAAATCGGTCACCATCCGGTCCAGATAGTCAAGTGTATACGGTCGCCGAGGATGACGGGCAAGCTGAACTTTCTGCCAGGGGGTCAGGTTGGCATACAGTCTGGACTTCAGCTTCCGGGCCTGTTCTTGCAGCCGCTTGACCTCATCCTTAGCCCCGATTGCCACAAGCTCGTCAATCCGCTCCATCAGGTCTGCCAGCGGCTGTTCGAATTCCAGCCATCCCTCAGGCATATACCCTCTCAGGAAGAACGGCTAGGAGCCCAGACCGAGTGAGACCCGATGGGCTGCACCCAGATTGTCATTCAAAGGAGTAAAGCAGTAGTCAAAGCAGAACTGACCCAGGCTCAGGCCAAGACCGAAGCCGAAACGGTTCACCTGGTCAAGCCTTTCGTACCCGGCACGCAGGGCCAGAACGTCGAACCAGGAAAACTCGACCCCGGAATGGATATTGAACTTCTGCGTGTACAAGAAGTAGGAGCCTTCACCAGCCAGACTGAGACCGGCCTTTTCACCCAGGCACAACCTGTATGATGCGCCCAGCCGCGCTCTGGTCGGCAGCCGGAACGGCTCCCGGTAATAGCACAGGTTTTCTCCGAAGTCCACGACCGAAGCGCCCAGGACCAGCCCGTCCACCGGCAGCACACGCACACCCAGGTCGATACCAGGGCCATCCGCTTCGCTGTCCATTATCTTGGAAAAGTAGTACCGGCCCGTGATTCCGAGTTGAACCATCCTGCTGAATGACCGGGAAAGATTCAGATGGAAATTAAAATCACTCGGAGTGAAACTCCCGAGCGGCTCTTCGGTCGGAACCTCGGTCCGGTATTCAAACCTGCCCCCGGTGAAACTGGCCGCGCCCAGGCCCAGATTCGCAAACCCCAGGTTCCGCACAAGGAAGGCCGACTGCTGATGGGTATCCAGAAACCACTCGGCATAAGAAACCCTTACCGCAAACCCCTGAACACCGGCCGGCCCGGCCGGATTCCAGACCATTGCCTGGGCTCCGGTCCCACAAGCGACTCCGGCATTTCCCATCCCGGCCTCACGCACACCGGGCAGAACCTTCAGGCTGGACATCCCGGAAAACGCAAAACCTGCTACCAGAACCAGCATCGTAAAATATCGCATGACCTAACCCTCGATTATCTCAACATTGGCCCGAGGCAGAACCATATGCTCACCGTTCTCCAGTTCCACCTCGAGCACCCTTGCCTTGGCCTCAGACTCGATTTGCTGGAGCTCAACCGGCAACCGGGTCACTTTGCCAATCCTGCCGAAATTGGGCTGGCGGATGACTCGCACCGCCATTCCCAGTCCCAGACCGCCTTCGGCAGCGCTCTGCTTTATCTCACCTTTCCTGCTGACCTGTGGTACAATCACTTCAGGCCGTATTACCCCGGCCCTTATCTGGGTCGCGCCGTTCACCGAAGCCGTCCTGCCTTCAAGCGACTTCAGAAGGGCGAATGTCTTCTGGGCCATTCTCATCTC
>JAUWNN010000142.1 GCA_030612625.1 Caldifarciminota bacterium | reverse complement strand
CACGCAAGCCTTGAAGAATCGCCTGGCGCATCGCTTCCGTCATTCCATCAGTCATTCTTTCACTCAATCCTTGCGGCATGCCTTGGGGAAAACCTTGGTTTATCCCTTGAAGCATCGCTTCGGCAATAGCCACCCCTTAGGTGGCCTCCCAGCCGCTCACTGACCGGGAAACGAAGTTTCCTGAACAAATCCGCTCTTCTCGACCGTATAACTATATGAGCGGCGAAGGCCAGGTCTTGAATCTTGACATTCGCGGAAGGCAGGATGGCAGCACGCTGCTGCTTGACACGCGGGCGAATTGGAGTAGAAGTTAACCGTGGCGAATGCTACCGGCCCGGCAGGAAAACGGTGGTTGTCCCTAATTCCCCCCAAGACTCATTGCTTATGCTGGAGGCGATGCCTTTTTCGCAGGCGTCTTATACGGCAATCGACCATGTATTTGGAGTGTTATGCAGGTCGACATAAACAATGTTGGGTGAAAGAGAAAAAGGAGGACAGTCGATGGCGAAATATAAAACAACGTTTGGATTCGCAGATGCTCCACCACTGGGCACCAAAGGAATGGTGCTCACCGTTAAGTATGACGATCAGATATTTGGTCACTTGATGATCGGTAAAGCATCTCTGACTTGGTTTGAAAAGAACGCGAAGAAAAAAGGTCGGAAGGTCTCTTGGTCAGAACTTCAGAAATGGATCCTAACCAAGAAGGAAATCCAAGCATCGAGACCCTGACTCGGCAATAGAGTGACGATCACCTAACCAGACGCAAACGGTAACGCTACCCCCCCCGCCATGAAGATTGACAAGCAACCCGACCGGATGGAGTTGGATGGGTAGGAAGATGAGAACCGTGGTCCCGAGGGGCAGGCAGCGTCTTCTCCTACGCTTGCGTGGAATCGAAGAGCGCTTTCACAATGCGCTCGATGGCTTGGGTAGCTCACTCCGTAGAGGCGGATGGAAGCAGTTCTGGTTGACCTTGGGAGTCGCGACTGTGCTCGGTGGCGCCAGTATCCTGTACACCTACAAGACAAGCAGAAGCACTGAAGGCACACTCAGGAAGTTGCTTGCTGTCTCGCTTTCGCTTCCAGACACACTTACTCGTCGTCTGAGCGCACTGCAGGATTCCACCTCTTCCCCCCTCCTCATTCCGCGAGTCGCCAAGGTTGCCCAAGCCCTGTGGCGAGGAGACGCAACAACGTTCCTCCGCATGGCTCAGTCCTATAGGAACTCGTATCCTACCGACCGCGATATCTACTTCCTGCTGGCCACGTTCGAGTACAGACGCGGGGAGTATGGGGACGCCGTTGCCCTGTACGACACCGTCATTGCCCTCTCAGACACTACAGCCGTCTTCGACAGCATATTGGGCCTTGCGTTCGTGAACAGGGGTGTTGCCAGACGCGGCCTCGGCCAAGACAGAGTTGCGTTCAACGACTATGTACTCGCTGCCCGATACTTCCCGACAAGTCCATTGGTGTACTATGACCTTGCCAACACGGCCATCGATTTGAGCAGACTTAAGGAAGCCGACAGCTTCGCGACTCTTGCATTGAAGTACGACACAAGCTACGCTCAAGCGTACAATCTCCGCGGCGACATAAGATACGACCTAGGCGAGTTGGAGAAGTCCATAGCAGACTACACGAGTGCTATCCAGCAGAACCCGAACGAAGCGGACTACTACTTCAATAGAAGCGTACCTATGCTGAACTCAGGCATCATAGAGGATGCCGAGAAAGACCTTCTCAAGGCGCTGGAACTCGACCCGACGCACCCAAAGGCACATGCGAATCTGGGCTTGCTCCTAGCCAGAACAGGGCGAGTCAAGGAGGCAATTTCTGAGTACCAAGCCGCCATCGATGCGCCAGGGAACCTCCCGGAGGGCGCAATTGAGGACCTGAAGCGGCGTGTTACAAGACTCCAAGCAGCCCTGAGGCAGCCGTAGAGCAAATCGGGAAACAAAGGTCGGTAAGGGGTCAGGTCTTTAATCTTGATATTCGCCCAGGGGCCGGAAGGACGATGCCCGCAATCCGCTGACGGCCCTGCCGATTTTCGACTGTCGATTTCCGATTGCGAATTGGAGGAAGGAAGATTGCCGCAGTCGCTTCGCTCCTTCGCAATGACAGCGAGGTGTGCGGTTCTGCCTTTTGCACTTTGACTTCTGCCCTTCGTTGTCCCTTTGTGTTTCTATTCCGGTTCCTGGGCTGCGCTCAGGGCTTGACTTTGCCATAACCAGCGCTACCTTTTTAGTCAATTGCTAAGGAATACTGACTTGAACCACCAAGACACATTCACAAATGCCGAATTGCGAGTGACGTTCTGCGACGAAGGCGCAGGTGCCATCCGATGGCTCAATAAAGGACAACGGAAGATTGCCGCAGTCGCTTCGCTCCTTCGCAATGACAGAGGGGTCTGCGGCTTTGGCTTTTGCACTTTGGCTTTTGACTTTTGACTTCTTCCCTCTGTATTTATCTGTGTTCATCTGTGGTTCATTTTGTTCTTGGCGGTTGGCAAAGGAGGAAAGATAATGAAACCCGATGCGCTTAAGGCTGTTGACCCTGAGGTGTTCGAAGTCGTACGTAAGGAGACCAACCGGCAGCACAACAACCTGGAACTCATCGCATCGGAGAATTTCTGTTCCGAAGCGGTGCTGGCCGCGCTCGGCTCGGTCCTGACGAATAAATACGCTGAAGGTTATCCCAAGCGGCGGTATTACGGCGGGTGCCGTTTTGTTGACATCAGCGAGAATCTTGCAATCGAGCGGACCAAGAAACTGTTCGGCTGCGACCATGCCAATGTCCAGCCCCATGCCGGGACCCAGGCGAATATCGCGGCCTACCTGATTCTCGCAAATCCGGGCGACACAATCATGGGTCTGAGTCTTTCCCATGGCGGCCATCTGTCGCACGGCCATCCAATGAACTTCTCGGGCCGGTACTTCAAAGTTATCCAGTACACAGTTAACAAGGAAACCGAGATGTTCGACTACGCCGCAATCCGCAAGCTCGCGCTCGAACACAAGCCGCGCGTTATTGTAACCGGAGCATCGGCCTATGCCCGCACCGTTCACTTTGACAAGTTCCAGGAGATTTGCGACGAAGTCGGCGCATCACAACTGGCCGACATCGCACACATCGCCGGTCCGATAGCCGCGGGCCTGCACCCCTCGCCTATCCCCTATGCCGACATCGTCACAACAACCACCCACAAGACCCTGCGCGGACCCAGGGGCGCAATCATAATGTCCAAGCAGAAACTGGCCGAGCAGATGGACAAGCTGGTTTTTCCCGGAACCCAGGGCGGCCCATTGGAGCATTGCATCGCCGCCAAAGCAGTGGCCTTGAAAGAAGCGCTGACCGATGAGTTCAAGGAATATCAGCGCCAGACCCTGGCCAATGCCAAAGCGCTGGCCCAAGCCCTGGCCGGCTATGGGTTCAGAATCGTGTCCGGCGGCACCGACAATCACCTGGTACTGGTTGACTTGAGATCCAAGAACATCACCGGCCGTGATGCAGAGCGTGCCCTGGGCAAAGTCAGGATTACAGCCAACCGCAACACTATTCCATTTGACCCGCAGAAGCCGTTCATCGCTTCCGGGCTCAGGCTCGGCACCCCGGCCCTGACGACCCGGGGAATGAAAGAACCGGAAATGAAGAAGATTGCCGAGTTCATTGACCGGGCCATCGGAGCGGTCGGGGATGATGATGCTATCGCCGGAATCAAAGCTGACGTGAAAGAAATGGTTTCCGCATTCCCGCTCTATGCCGAACGGCGGGCCGAATACGCCCGGCTCAAGGACGATGAACCGCCAAGAGGGGAAAACCACAAAGACCCGAAGAGCACAAAGGGGAATGCGGAGTGAAAACCACAGATAAACACAGATGAGGACAAAAGGCAAAACCGGAGAGTCTGTCAAAGACCTCCTCTCCCTTGGGTCAAGGATTGAGGTGAGGGTGAAGAACTCAACCGCCAAGGACGCCAAGGTGAGAAAGGCCAGGCAGAAGAGATGAACGGCCTGACAGTCCTGGCGCTCATAGCGGCTGTCCGAAACCAGAAGGACGCTGACTGATGCAACCGAGCCGAATCGCTGAGCTTCATGCCCGCGAAATACTGGACTCACGCGGCAATCCGACGATTGAGGTTGATTGCATACTTGCCAATGGGGTAATGGGAAGGGCTTCGGTTCCGTCCGGCGCTTCCACCGGCGAGTCCGAGGCAAAGGAACTCAGGGACATGGACGAAAGCCGCTATCTCGGCAAAGGAGTCCTCAAGGCTGTAGCGAATGTCAACGACATGATTCGACCCAGGCTGATAGGAATGGACGTGACTGACCAGTACCGCATTGACCAGGCACTGCTCGAACTGGACAGCACCGAAGGCAAGTCAGAACTGGGTGCCAATGCCATCCTCGGAGCCTCGCTCGCTGCGTGCCGCGCTGCCGCCGCCTCTACCGGCCTGCCTGTGTACAGGCTACTCAAAGGAACCGGCCGACACCTCCTCCCGACTCCGCAGTTCAATATCATCAACGGCGGTGCCCATGCGCGCACCAGCCTCGCGTTCCAGGAGTACATGGTCGTTCCGGCCGGATTTGACAGTCTGAGTCATGCCCTGCGTGCTGCGACCGAAACTTACCATCACCTCAAGAAACTACTGAGCGAAGCCGGCAAACGCGTAGGCATCGGCGACGAAGGAGGCTTTGCTCCGGACTTTGAGGACAACGAGGAACCCATCAAGTTCATACTCAAGGCGATTGAGAAAGCCGGATACCGACCGGGCGAGCAGATGTTCCTTGCTCTGGACGTGGCCGCAAGTCAGTTCTTTGAAGATGAAACCTATCTGCTTGATGCGTCATCCGGAAGCCGGGTCAAGGCCGGAGAACTCATTGACCTGTATGCCCGGTGGCTCGACAACTACCCGGTCATCTCAATCGAGGACGGACTGGCTGAACATGACCGGGAAGGCTGGCGCGAGTTGACTGCAAGGCTGAGTAATCGGGTCCAGCTTGTCGGCGACGACATCTTTGTCACCAGCACCGAAAAGGTGAAACAGGCCCTTGCCGATAACATCGCCAATGCGGTCCTGATAAAGCCGAACCAGGTCGGCACTGTGACCGAAACCCTGGAATGTGTGGAGTTCGCCCAGACCCACCAGTACGCCACTGTGGTCTCCCACCGCTCGGGCGAAACCACCGACGACTTCATTGCCGACCTCGCGGTTGCGGTCAACTCCGGTCAGATCAAAACCGGAGCACCATGCCGGGGCGAGCGTGTCGCCAAATACAACCGCCTGCTGCGCATCGAGGAACAGGACCGACTGGAATATGCCGGTCTCAAACCCTTTGAGCGATGAGCCGAAGGAACCGTAGGAAGCCGACCCGCCATCGCTATCTGCGGTTCATCATACCGGGAATCGTCTTGATACTCCTTGCGGTATTCCTGCCCCGGCCGAACGGATTGATAATGATATCCCGGAGACAATACCGGGCCGGGTCCCTGAAACAGGAGCTGAAGCAGATAGACCGGCAGATTGAGACCCTGGATTCCCTTCATCAGAAATTCAATGACCCGGAATTCGCCCGAGATTACGCAAGCTGGCTTTTCAGCGCACCGCCCGAATCAACCGGTGCCGGGCAATGAAAAACACCGGTCTGGTTCTGCTCGTTCTGTTCGCCGGGTTCGCCTGTGCGGACCGGGGCATGATTCCGCTTGCCCGGCCCGACATCTCAGTGTATGAACCCGGACAAAAGGCAATCATCGCCTGGAACGGCGACGTTGAGCGAATGGTCCTTGTCACCGATGTCAACACTTCCGAACCAACCAGGGTTCTAGGCATCATACCTTTCCCCTCTGTACCTGAAGTCAGCCGGGCCGAGTTCGGCCTTTTCGCAACGGTCGAAACCATAATCCAGGCCCACGCCCCGGCCCGGTACCAGTTTGACCGTGGGCCTTCCAAAGACCATGAGAGTCTGAGTTCGGTTGAGCTGCTGTTCCAGAAGGAAATCGGCGCCCACAGCCTGACCGCGGTCCGGGCCCAGGACTACGAAGCGTTTCTGAAATGGACTCAGGACTTCCTGGACAAGAATGGTGTCAAGGATTTCGAACTGTCGCCCGAACTGACCGCGATTGTGGCCCGGTATATCGCCGATTCCCTGAACTGCTTTGTGTTTGACATCGTATCCTGTGGCCCTTCGGTTCAGTCGGTAGAGCCGCTTCTTTATGAGTTTGCATCAGACCGGCTCTATTACCCGCTCCGGATATCCTCAATCGTAGAAGGCCATACCGACATCACGCTCATCACCCTGACCCGTCATATTCCCGCAGTCTGGCTGGAAGACAGCCCGCTGCAGATGGGTTTCTACCGGGTCAGGAACCAGCCGGTCAAGCCGATTGTGTTCAAGCTCGAGGAGTACGAACTGAAGAAGATTTTCACGGACGCCGAGCAGTTCTTTCCGCGGCGGCCCTATCTTAGTGTGCTCAGATACCAGGGCCCGGCAAGCGGGCTTTTCGCCGACCTGAACACGAGTCTGTTCCTCAGACCGTTCTCCATCAGGGAACGCTAGAAACTCAGGCCGGTTCCTTCTCACCCGGCATCATCACCTGGGGCCGGCCGGTTTCAGGATGGCGCAAGAGAATCGGGTCCACCCCATAGACCGTTCGTATCAAGTCCCTGGTAATGACCCTTTCCGGCACATCACAGGCAACCTCTCTTCCCTGGTGCAGGAGCAGAATCCTCGAGCAGGCCAACGCGGCCAGATTGAGGTCATGCGAAAGAAAGACAATCGTCTTGCCCTGTCGGTTCAAGCGGCCGAGAATTCGCACAAAAGACTGCTGGTGTGAAATGTCCAGATGGGATGTCGCCTCATCCAGCAGCAGGACTTCGGGTTCCTGTGCCAGGGCCCGGGCAAGCACCACCCTTTGTTTCTCCCCGCCTGATATTTCATTGATGCCTTTGTGACGCAAGCCTGCTGCGTCAACGAATTCCAGAGCCTCATTCACCCTGGCGCGGTCGGTCGGTCCGGGCTGCTGCAGCCGGCCGAGAAAAGGATTCCGCCCCATCATCACGACATCTTCAACCGCATAGTCAAAAGCAAAGAAACTCTCCTGCGGCACCACCGCCGCCATTCTGGCTATCTCACGCCTCTGTGTTCTGCTCAGGTCATGCCCAAGCACAGCCACTTTTCCCTTTCTCGGTTTCAAGAGCCCGGCCCCGAGCCGCAGCAGGGTGGACTTGCCCGCACCGTTCGGCCCGATTATTCCGAAGAACTCGCCCTGCCTGACTTCAAGACAAAAGGACTCAAACAGTTCCTCCTGTTCGTATCCGAAACTGACAGCACGCAGTTCCAGCGCGTTCACAGCTTTCGCCTCAGAAGGTAGATGAAAAAAGGCACTCCTATCAGCGCGGTCACCACTGAAAGCGGCAGGCCGCCAGGCACGATATTCCGCGCGCCCACATCAGCCACAAGAAGCAGGCCGGCACCAAGAATAAACGACCCGGGCAGCAGACGCCGATGTGCCGGTCCGAACATCATCCTCACCAGATGCGGAACCACCAGCCCGATAAAGCTGATTGCCCCGGTAAAAGACACCACCAGCCCGACCAGCACAGAGCCGATAACGAACACCACCTTAGTGACCCTCGCAGTATCAACACCAAGGCTCTTCGCGGTCTCCTCGCTCGATGACATGATGTCGAGCTCGCGCGAATAAGCCAGCAGCACGCCGCATCCTGCGAGCATCACCGCTGCACACCCGGCAAAAAGCCAGAGCGACTTCCGGGTGAACGCAAAACCCAGATGGCCCATCAAAAGGTACACAGCCTGGCCCAGAGGCCGATGACCCAGGACCATCACCAGCATCACCAGGCCTGAGAAGAGGAAGCTGACAATGACCCCGGCCAGGACCAGACCTGTGACCGTGACTCTGCCCCGCACCCGAGCCAGAAAATAGACCGCCAGGAT
>JAUWNN010000021.1 GCA_030612625.1 Caldifarciminota bacterium | reverse complement strand
ATAGCTACCCGCACCACCTGGATAGCTACCAGCCAGGTCACCTGGACAATCACTATCCTGAGCACCTGGATAATGACCCGGATAGCCGTCATCCTGGCCGCCAGGATAGCCATACCCAGGGGGATACCCGGGGTTATCCCCGGGGCCGCCCCCGGGATGGCCCCCCTCCGTGCCGCCAGTTTCGGCTGAATCACCAGAAAGCATTGAAATAACAAGCCTTAGGGCAAATAGGTCGGCTGGCTGGGTCGAGTAGCTTTGCGGCGACGATTTAGCCCGCATCGAATGTTCTTATTGACTTTGTGGAATCAAATAGGGACACTTCCCGTTTTCGGTCCGGCGTCCTGATTTTTGGCCGCCGGGTTGCGGTTGGCTATTGAAGCGTGGCGGGTTGGGGGAACGGGTTAGTTGTACCAGAGACTGCGCTTTGCGTCGGTCTGATAGAAACAGGCATTTTCCATATCAAAACCTGCCGCGCTGCGGCGCCCTTTTGATATAGACCTTTTCCGCGATGCGGGCCAGGTATTCTGAAAGCCGCTGGCTGAACTTTTCCTGATACAGGTAATTGCGAATCATGTCCTGCGTCTCAAGATAGCCCATCATCCGCTCGGGCTGCTTACTGAGAATCTTGACCAGGTGATAGCCGTGCTCTGAAAGCACCGGTCCTGAGACATCACCCGAATCCAGGCTGAAATGGAAGAACAGAGAAGAATCCTGGTGCCCATTCAGGCGAGTTGACGGCCCAGAAGTTCCGGTTGACAAGCCGGTTGCTATTCGCTATCATTATCAACCAAAGGAGGTCTGTGCTATGATACCGGAGGAAACCGCCACAATCAGTCAGCGTCTGCGGCAGTTACGCCTTGTGCGAGGCATGACGCTCGATGCGCTTGCTGCGGCCTTAGGTGGTATCGTGACTAAGCAGGCGCTGTCCAAGTACGAACGGGGTAAGATGTGCCCCTCAGCAGTTGTGCTGAACAAGCTGGCGGCCGTGTTCAGGGTCAAGTCAGCGTATTTGTGGAGCGAGCCGCTTGTAACAGTGAAGTTCATAGCATACCGCAAGGGTTCTGGTCTACGGAAACGCGAACAGGCAAAAGTGGAGGTTTTTGTCCGCCAGGCGCTTGAAGACCGGGTCCATCTGCAGGAGTTGGTCCAAGAACACAATGGCACGGATGTACCGGTGCAGGAGTGGCGAGTAAGGTCGCTGGATGATGCTGAGAATGCTGCAGGAGAGTTGCGCTCCAGGTGGAATCTGGGCTCTGACCCAATCGCCAGTGTGACCGGTGTACTCGAGGACCATCACATCCATGTCCTTGAGATAGATGCGAGAGAGAGGTTCGATGGTATTTCAGCCGTAGCCAGTGGTGACGCGGGCCACGTCGCGGCTGCAGCGGTCGTCTCGCGGCGGGGCGTGCCCGGTGAGCGTCAGAGGCTGAACCTGGCCCACGAACTCGGACATCTTGCATTGAAGCCATCCAAGCGAGTCGACGAAGAGAAGGCTGCCTTCCGCTTCGGGGCGGCGTTCCTCGTCCCGGCTTCTGCCATACGCAGGGAAATCGGGACCACTCGAACCTACATCCAAACGGCAGAACTGTTTCTACTTAAACGCCGGTTCAGAGTGAGCATTCAATCGCTGCTGTACCGCTTTCGCGACCTTGGAATCATCTCAGAACATTACTACCGTCAGTGGTGCATGGACATCAACCGCACAGGGTGGCGGAAACGGGAACCTGAAGAACAGACGCCGGAACGGCCTCAGTGGCTGAGACAGAATGTCCTGCGAGCGTTCGCTGAGGGACTGCTGTCCGCGAGTGACGCCGAGAGAATGCTGGGCAAGCCCATAGAAGTTGAACAGCCGCTTTCTCTGGTTGAACGACACGCCTTCATGAAACTACCCCTGGACGAGCGCAGGCGGAGAATGGTGGAGCAGGCTGACCGCGTGGCCGAGCACTACGAGAGAAGTACGGAGTGGCGAAGCCTTGAAGGAGCTGACCTGGTTGGCGACTAACCCCAGACCGAAGCGAGGCGAGGTGTGGTGGGTCAATTTCGACCCAACGATAGGGGCGGAGATCAAGGAGAAACGGCCTGCTGTGGTCATAAGCTCAGACGCGGTTGGCAGGCTACCCATTAAGCTGATTGCTCCCATCACCCACTGGAACGAACGCTATGCACGCTGCATCTGGCATGTCCGTGTTGACACAGACAGCCGCAACGGCCTGAAGTTTGTCTCGTCGGTGGACACCCTTCAACTAAAGGGTGCTGCCATCGAACGCTTCGTCAGTAAGCTGGGGTACCTCAATATGACTACGATGGATGAAATCGCCGCAGCCATAGCTGCCGTGGTCGAGTATACATAGCCTACGGCAATTCAGGAAACCTGGGGACGTTACCCTAGCGCGGCGCGTCGGAGGAACGGGTTAGTTGTACCAGAGACTGCGCTTTGCGTCGGTCTGATAGAAACAGGCATTTTCCATATCAAAGCCTGCCGCGCTGCGGCGCCCTTTTGATATAGACCTTTTCCGCGATGCGGGCCAGGTATTCTGAAAGCCGCTGGCTGAACTTTTCCTGATACAGGTAATTGCGAATCATGTCCTGCATCTCAAGATAACCCATCACCCGTTCGGGCTGCTTGCCAAGAATCTTGACCAGGTGATAGCCGTGCTCTGAAAGCACAGGTCCTGAAACATCACCCGAATCCAGGTCGGCTACGACCGAATCAAAAGGCGAGGTCAGGCCATCAATCAGGAATTCGCCCAGAAACCCGCCCGAATCAGCGGTAATCGGGTCCTGGGAGAACCGGTGGGCAAGGGAGTCAAAAGCCAGTCCTTCAAGCGCCTTTTCCCGCACCGACTTTGCCTTGGCCAGGGCCCGCAGCGTATCGGCCCGGCCCAGCCGTACCCGGAGAAGAATTGTCCGAAACCTGACCCGGTCGCCGGACCGCGATTCGAGCTTCGTCATTACATAGCCTTCCAAAGACCTGAATGGCGGTGACATCTGGCCCGGTTCCAACTGGTCGAGCACCATAGCCAGGTCAAGTGGAAGGTCTCTAAGGTCGTTCCAGCCCCAGTTACCGCCCCGACCCGAAGTTTTCCGGTCTTCGGAAAACGAGCCGGCCACAATCGCAAAGTCGCCGCCCCGGCTCAGAATGTCAAGAACCTCGGCTGCCCGGCGCTGACCAGCGGACTCGGCCTTTGGGGACGGCGTAATCGCAAAGAGGATGTGCGCCAGGGTCACCATTCCCGGAACCCGGGCAATGGAGTCGCGGTTCGCTTCATAGAACCGTTCCGCTTCGGCCGGGGATATGTAAGCCTTTGTCACCCCCTGCTTTTCCATCAGCTTGCGGGACAGCAGCCGGCGCCGGACATCGTCTTCGTACCTGCGCCGCAGCATCCGTTCGGTCACCCCTTCTGCCGCGAGCGCGGCCCGGAACTGGTCTTCATCCTCGAACCGGTCGCGAAGCGCCTGGATGCTTACGTCAACTTCGGCAGTAACCTGTTGCCGGGTCACTTCGATAGTGTCCTTTTTTGCCTGTTCCTGAAGCAACTCATTGTTGATAAGCTGTTCCAGGAGCTGGGCCCGCAAGACCGAATCGGGCAGAGCGGTATCTGCGCCTGCAATACGCACAAAGTCAAGCGCCTGCTGGAGTTCACCCTCAAGGATGATTGTCTCACCGACGACCGCAACGATGCTATCCGCGGGCCCGGCAAACGAAATCCCGGGCAGGAAGAAATAAAACACTAAGACACGAAGGAACAATTGAGTGAAGGCAGAAGATTGCCGCAGTCGCGGAGCCTGCCCCGAGGCCACCGGAAGATTGCTTCGCTTCTGTGAGCCATCCGATGGCACCTGCGGGAACGCAGAGCGCAATGACGTGGCCGTGGGGGCTCCTTCGCAATGACTTCTCTCTGCGGTTCTGACTTTTGACTTCTGCAATCTGCCTTCTGGCTTGGTGCTCTTGGTGTCCCTTCGGCTCCGCTCAGGGCAGGCTTTGTGTTTATCGGAAATAGACATCCGGCTTCAGTTCAATCGATGCCTTCTCGCGCAGTGAAGTCAGCAGGTTGTCCACCACCTCCTGGCTCTTGCGATAGTTGAGCACCGCATCAATATACTCTCTCACTTCGGACATGGCGACTTCACCTTTCACCTTTTTCCGGTCTACCAGCTTGATTATCTGGTATCCTTCCTGGCTCTGAACCAGGTCCGAAACCTCGCCTTTCTTGAGTGAGAATATCGCTTCTTCGACATTCGGGTCACCGCCCATACGCGGGTCACCTACACCCCGGGCAAAATAGCGCGACTCCTGGCCGCTCTCCAGCAGGATGTCTTCGGAACGTTCCTTGGCCAGCTTCTTGAAATCGGCACCGGCCCGGATTTCCTGAAGAGTTTGTTCCGCAGACAGGCTGTCCGCAATCACAATGCGCATTATCTTCACTTCATAACTGAACTCGTCTTTGTGGATGTTGTAGTATTCCAGAATTTCTGCCTGACTCACCGGGACCGCAGAAGTGACTTTCTCCAGCAGCTCATTCACGAGGTAGTCCCGCTCCAGCCGCTTGAGATAAAGCTTCACTTCCTCGTCTTTGTCCATCCCGCGGCGTACCGCTTCCTGATACATCAGGGCGTTGGAAACCCACTTGTCCAGTATCTCGGGCAGGTTTTCCGGGTTGACCTCATACCCCTCAGGAACCAGCGCGTCAAACTCCGGCTTGGTCAGGTAGTCGTTGTTCACCCGGGCGAGCACTTCACCTTTTGGTTTGGACGGACACCCGGCCACAAGGGCTATCAGCACCAGACATGCTGCTGCCGACCAGATTCGGTCTAAATCAGCCTTTCTCATTGTTACTCCTTTGGTTTCTCACTTCCTCGAACTGTTCTGCTTCAACGGCACGTTCAGCACGGCCGCTGTATCAATCGATATGCTTGCCTTGGCCCAAAGTCCGGCTTTGTATTCCTCGAGCCGCTCATCCCGCTTCCGGGCGGAAACCCGGCGTCGAATCAGCGAAGCCACCGTTTTCAGGTCAGAAGTCGGGTAGTTGCCCCGGTTCTGCTCGAAGTACTCCTGAATTTCCTGTTCTGAAACTGCAACCTTGTCGGTAATCTCCTGCTTGAACAGTGTCTCGTAAAGCAGGTCGCGCCGCTTCTGCGCAAGTCTCTCCTGAATCCGGGGCAGCTTGTCCAGTTCCTTGTCAAGTCCATCCTCAAAAATCAGGTCTTCTTCGATTTCCCGACGGACCGCGTACTTGCGCATCGCGGTATCGAGCGAAGCCGGAAACCTGCGGGCGACATGAAGCAGCCGGCCGACCTTGACATATTTGGACTGGTCTTTAACCGCCACACACACATCTTTTTCCTGCTCGGTAATGGAATCAACCGGCTTGCACATTACATCAAGCCCCTCGGGATTGAAGACCAGCCGGCCGCGCAGGTCGGCAAGATACCGGTTGGCCAGCCTGCGGCGCTCCTGCTGTTTGAGACGAAACTGCAACTCCTGCTTGATTTCGCCCAGCGGCGGCGGGCCCGGGTCGGCCGGCCTCCGGTCAACAAGCTGGACAATCTGGTAATGTCTGCCGACCGGAATCGGGCCGGTTCGCGCACCCGGCTCAAGCGCCAGCACCGCGCTCCGCATCGGCTCCTCAATAGCCAATTCGGGCACAAAACCCAGGTCTCCGCCGGCCTTGGCGCTTCGATGCACCGAGTGGCGCTTTGCCAGGGTGTCGAAAGGTACACCTTTGTCCAGCTCAAGCGCTATACCCCGGGCCAGCTTTTCTGTCTCCACTTCAATCATCTTGATATGGTCTTCATTCTTGAGTAGCCGGCGGGCCGCTTCCAGCTCAAGCGCAGTCGCCGGCCGGTTGCCCTGTGCCACAACCGCATCGTACAGCTCCTGGGTCACCAGACCCTTCTCCTCCAGTTCAAGTTGATAGGTGATTTCCCGGTTCAGCCCCTGGCGCTCGGCTTCCTGGATGAACAGCTCCTTGATAATAATGTCATTCAGGACCCGGTGCTTTGTTTCCTCTTCTCCCACGCTTGAATCAATCTGCCGGGGAAGAACCGCAGCGAACCCCCGGGCTGTAATCGACTTTTCGTTAACCAGGGCGACCGGTTGCGGTTTTTGGTCGCCACAGCCCATAACCAGAAGAACGGCCAGATAAAGGAATGGCGGATATCTAATG
Source organism: Caldifarciminota bacterium (assembly GCA_030612625.1). Taxonomy (GTDB): domain Bacteria; phylum Hydrothermota; class Tepidihabitantia; order Tepidihabitantales; family Tepidihabitantaceae; genus UBA3079. The sequence continues at coordinate 14,462 of JAUWNN010000021.1, read as the reverse complement.
CCGAATGGCGCAGGGTGACACCCTTGCGCTGCGCAGGGTGTCACCCTTGCTTGCACTTCGCAATTCGTACTTCCAGGTACCATTGGAAAGTCTACAGTTTCCGCTGTCCGCCCCTGTTTCCCGTCACCGCTTCTTATTCGCCTTCCTCTGATACTACGTGCGGGTTCTCAGCCAGCTTGAACTTCAGGCCGGCCCGGTGGGTGTGCTTGGCCATGAATGAAACAGACTTGGTGTTCTGGGCAAGAATCAGGTCAAACAGGTCGCCCGGCGCCAGACCGGGAATCGCGGCTTCTTTAAGGAACTCGGCCGGAGCAAAAGTTTCAGGCGCTCCTTCGCCGTGCCATTTCAGGGGATAGATGACTTCAAACGCGGTTACCCCGGTCTCATCGTCGAAGTCAATGTCCCAGTCCAGAAGCAGAGAATCCACATGTATAGGCGGGGTGTGACTGTGTTCTTTACCCACCATATTGTAAACCTCGGCCGAATCATCGGTGTAGAACCCGATAATCATGTTCGACTCGTTCATTACGGGTGAGCCGAAACCGATTCCAAACCAGCCTTTACCCCTGGTCTCAAGTGCCAGATACATCAGGCTGTCGTCAAATCCCCAGGAAACCGTTATTCCGGTAGCCGGGTTCTTGAGCTCTGCCGGGTACTCATACTCATCTTCCCGCTCAACACACCCGTCCGCTGAAACCCGGTCCTCCATCAGAGAATCATACGGCATCACCGGGATTTCCTGGGCCAGCGCCAATCCGGCAAGCAAGACCAGGCCGAAAACGATTCGAGCTGTTTTCATAGTCTGACTCCTTTCAATCAGATTCGCTTATCTATAACTGTAATTATCGTGACTTCTCGCCATCTGTCAATTCACCCGGAAATGAACCGCAGGTGACTGGAGCAAGCGATTGGAGTGAACCACAGATAAACACAGAGAAACACAGAGAAGAAAACAGAATGCAGAAGACAGAATACAAGGGGCAGAAGTCAAAATGCGAAGTGCAAATTGCAAAAGGCAAAGTGCGGATAGCGGAAGGCGGACAGCGGGAAGCGGATTGGAACCGCCAAGTGCGCCAAGTAAAAAAGAAGAGTTACCCTCACCCCAACCTTCTCCCATCAAGGGAGAGGGAGCGGAAAGGAACCACAAAGTTTGCTCTGAGTCCTTCGACTTCGCTCAGGACAGGCTCGGTCGAAGAGTCTCCCGGGAGATTGCTCCACTCTGACGCCTGGGGCGTCTGCGGTTGGAATGACAAGCGGGGAACAGAAATCAGATTTACCAACCCGTGCCGAAATGTATCAATCCGTGGCTGCGCAGGCCGGAGGGTGCCGGCCGGCCAGGTAAAGTCTGGCTCGGCCAATGTAAACGTCGGCCAGTTCCCCGATATAGTCAATTTCGGCTTCGGTCAGCTCCCTCTTGACTCTGGCCGGAACCCCGGCGACCAGGGTCCCGACCGGAACCTCAAAGCCCTCCCTGACAACCGAGCCTGATGCGACAATCGAATGGCTTCCCACCCTGGCCCGGTTCTGAACAATCGCCCCCATTCCGATAATAGACTCGTCGTCCACCACGCACCCGTGGACAATTGCCCGGTGGCCGACCGTAACCCGGCTGCCGATAAGGCATGGTATGTCGGCATCAGCATGCACCACGGTCAGGTCCTGGATATTGGTTTCCCGGCCGATAACGATTCTGTCCACATCCCCGCGTATCACCGCGCCAAACCAGATGCCTGCCCGGTCCCCGACCAGAACCCGGCCGATAATCGTGGCATTGGGTGCGACGAACACGTTCCGCTCCAGTTGCGGTTGATGGCCCTGGTACTCAAGAATCATGAAATGACGAAGTCCGAGTGTCGAGTGTCGAATTAGCAATTCGTGGTTCGCTGTGTCCATCCGTGTTTATCCGTGGTCTCATTTTCTCCTCTTGGCGGCCTTGGCGGTTCCAATCCGCTTTCCGCTGTCCGCCTTCCGCTATCCGCACTTTGCCATTTGCACGTTGCCTTTCGACATTTGCCTTGTGCTTTTCTTTGTGTTCATCTTCTTCTTGGCGGCCTTGGCGGTTGAGATTCTTCGCTCCGTGAGCCGTCCGACGGCACCTGCCTCCGGCAGAGCAGAATGACAGCGGGTTTTGCGGTTCTGCCTCTTGCGCTTTGCCTTTTGGTTCTTGATTTCCACCTTCTGTGTTCATCTGTACTACAAAGGTACAAGATCGTCGCTTTCGCGAAGATGTTTTCCGCTGTCATTCCTCTTTCGTGCCTTTCGTGATTTCGTGGCTAATCCTGGTTTGGTTGCGGCCCTTCGGGGGCCGCGCTGTGTTTATCTGTGGTTTTTCACCGTTCGTCACCCGCCTTTCTCTACACTCAGGACTCGGGCCGGAAAAACCTCACCATCACCATATCAGAGCCGCCGGTTTTCTTCTCTATCGTCCCGAGCACGAAAACATCTTGCTGGACCACAATGTCAACTCCGACCACATCCGTATCAGCACCATAAGTGCGCTCCCAGATTGAAATTGCGTTAGGCTGATACTGGAAAGTCAGAATGTCGCTTCTCTGCGGTCCTTGCAGGCTCCCGGTAACGAATATGTCGCCTCCCGGGGTTGTGGCAATCGCCCGTCCCTGGGCTTGGGCCCGCTCACCATAAGCCGCTTTGCGTATCAGCTCACCGTCCGGATGGTATTCGAGAATGACACATCGGGCCGAATCCCCGGAACGGCCGGTCCCGGTCGCCACGATATTGCCGAAAACATCAAACGCCACACCTCCGGCCCGGTCCGCCTCACCCGAATCATACCGCCTGGTCCAGACCGTGTCCCCTTTGGAGTTCAGCCTGGCCAGTAGAATATCAGGGTTTTCCGCGGTCCCGGCCTGTCCTATAAGCACAACATCGCCTTCCTGGTGAACCGCCAGCCCGGTTGCTTCGTCAATCGGGCCAAAGTTGTAGTTCTTGGACCACACCGTCTTGCCGTCCGGGTCAAGGAAAGTCACCAGCATGTCCTGCTCATCTTTGTTCTTGACCATGCCGCAGACCATGATGCCTTCATCAGTCAGCGCGATGCCGTTCGGCCGGCTCGCATCACCGACCGCAATCGCCCGCTGCCAGGCGATATTCCCATCCGACCGGAACTTGACGACCACGCACATCTTCCGGTCTTTTATTTCGCTCATGCCGACCACAAAAGCCTCACCGCGCCGGTTCATCGCCACATCGGCCGCGACACTGGTCTCTCCCTGAGAATAGTCTCTGCGCCAGAGTAGACGGCCGTCCAGGCGTGCAGCCTGAATCACCCAGACGCTTCGGCCTGTCTCAAGCGTTTTCGTGCCGACCGCTACCAGGTTGACGCCGTCGGTCGCCAGCCCGGCCGCCGTTTCCCGGGCCCCACAGTCAATCACTTGTGTCCAGACCACCGGCCCGCTGCCACAGCCCAGAACGAGCGCCAGCAGGACCACACCGGCTACCGACAGTAACTCCGTTCTTTTCATAAATACTCCCTTCTCGCAAAGTGCCAGTTACGAATCACGATTATCGAATGTTCGGAATTCACCATTCATCATTAGAATAAGGCTATGAATCGTATCCGTCAACCGTTGCCGGCCCATGTCTTTTCCAAGAAACACCGACTAAGTCCAATAACCCGAAGGGCAGGGTTCCACGGGCTCTACCCGTGGGTGTCTACAACCGCGGCTATGGCTCAGCCTGCGGCCCACGTATCGACCTTTGCGTACTCCTCGTACCTGCGCACCATCATTGTCCGCTTCGCGGTCAGCACGTCTGCAACTCCGGACGGGTTGTGCAATTCACGCACGACGCATTACGCAATACGCATTACGCCGGAGGCCAGCGTGAAGCGTTGAGCGTGGACTGCGCATCAGCGGCCAGCAGGCCGCAACTCCGGGCTTCTAACCGGGTTAGAGACCGGAATAGCCAGAACATAACGTCGCCGATAACGCGCTGACGAAGCGAGGGTTACAGCGTTGGCCCTGCAAATGCCTACTGTTCGGGGGGCAGTGGGCCCCACCCTCCCCTTCGATATGGCCTTCGCCACGGGTCCTAACTAGGGCATCCAGGTCGGCAGCGTCATGTTCCTCTTGATGACACCCATCACGCCGACCGACACGTTCCTTATCGCGACCTTCGCCACGACTTCGGTCACGCTCTTCCTCCCCTGACTCGATACGAAGTCCGTCACGAACACCGCAAAGGAACTCTAGACGAGAACGGTCACGGCCTTCGTCACGAAGCTCGACATGACACCCATGAACCTGCTCGTCACCTTGCCCGTCACGAAGGCCGATGCGATGTCCCTTCCGGTCTTGAACCAGCACACGAGCCACCAGCACCCCTCCGCTGCCAGGTCGGCTGCGGAGTCAGCAGCGGACCCGGCTGCTCCAGGGCAGCCGAGAGGTCACTGGGGAGGCGGCTGTCAATTCCAGTTCGGATTTCAGTTTCAGATTCAGCATAAAGTGAAGCTTGAACCAGAGTTTCAGAAAGAGCGTTGTTTGCACAGCAAAGCCGAGCATGAACGAAAGCACGTTCGACAGCTTTGAAGAGAAAAACAAAGACAGAACCAAAGACGGCAGAAAAGACAGAAACCTCTTCAGTTCAAAGCACACAAACAAGCTCAGTTCAAAGCTCAGCTTGAACCAGAGCGTGAACGAGAATTCGTCTTACACCACGAAACAGAGCATCAAACCCGGCACAAAGCCTGGCAACGAGCCGGATTCTCTGATGCAGAAGCCTCTGCCAAACCCGTTCTGATTCGGTTGCAGAACCGAAACCAGAAACCAGACCTCATTCAGCCCCAGAAAGCCAACCCGAAACCGGAAAAGAACCGAAATCAGAATCAAACCACTGATTTGCTTTACGTTTCACTGAGAATCGTAACCAGGTCCGGTCAGCAGAATTCATCTAGACCACAGAACCCGATAGGCTTGTCATTGCTGACGGCGGAAGTGATTGCTGGAGCAAGACACCAAAAGGGAACGAGATTCTGTTGACATCCCCGGCGGTTATCAGTATAATCCTATTGCGTCAATTTCGGGAAAGCAGGGAGAAACGACGGTTTCGGCAGAGACAGGATTCAGGCGATGCGACAAGTGTAACGGTAGCCCGGAGTTCAGGCTCCGGTAAGCTGCGGCCCAAGGCCGCTTGAAAGGAAGAAATAAGAAGCATCGCATGATATCTGGTTACCGGGGGAATCGAAGCGCAGCGGAGAGTGCCATCCGATGGCACAATAGGATTGTCGGTGGTTTCCCAGACAAACAAATATCCTTTAGTTGCATCGGCTCGAGCCGGGCGGTTGGTGGGATGAACCAAAGTTAGAAACGCCAAGGAGGAAGTAAGAATGAAACGTTACGTAGCGGTCGTTGGAACCGGATACTGGGGAAAGAACCTGGTCCGGGTATTCCATGAGCTTGAGGTCTTGCACGCGGTCTGCGACGTGGAACCCGGACGGCTCAACAGCTTGGATATCGGGGATGAAGTTCTCAGATATTCTGACCTTGATGAGGTGCTTGAGGACACCGCGGTACGCTCGGTAGTAGTTGCTACACCGGCCGCGACTCATTTCGAACTGTGCCGTTCGGTCCTGAAGGCGGGCAGAGATGCATTTGTCGAGAAGCCGCTGGCGATGACAGTCAGACAAGGCCAGGAGTTGGTGAGATTGGCTGAAGCGGGCGAGCGGATTCTGATGGTCGGCCACATCCTCCGATACCACCCCGCGGTTGTCAGACTCGGAGAGATGATTGAAGCCGGCGATATGGGCAGGGTAGAATACATCTACTCCAACCGGCTGAATATGGGCAAACTGCGGACCGAAGAGAATATCCTCTGGAGTTTCGCGCCGCATGACATATCGGTAATCCTGGCACTTCTTGGTGAGCAACCGGTACTGGTCTCTTCGCACGGCGAGGCATTCCTGCAGCGTAACATATTTGATGTCACCCTGACCTCAATCGAATTTCCCCATGGCGTCAAGGCGCATACATTCGTCTCCTGGCTGCATCCGTTCAAGGAGCAGCGGCTGGTAGTGGTTGGCAGCGAGCAGATGGCGGTGTTCGAGGATACCAGCCCGACTGAGAAGCTGGTGATGTATCCGCACCGGGTTCAGTGGCATGCCGGCAAGATTCCGGTAGCGGTTAAGGGCGAACGCCAGGTGGTTGATATTGCCAGTGGCGAACCGCTCAAAGTGGAATGCGAGCACTTCCTGGAGTGTTGCGCCACGCGCATTCCACCCCGGACCGATGGGTACGAGGGTCTTGCAGTTCTGCGAGTCCTGAATGCGGCTGAGAGGTCGCTGCGCCAGGCCGGCGAGCCGGTTGGGTTGGGCATGTCAGGTAACGGCCATAAGGGGCCGGCCGGTTCACCCCGCGTGCCTGACGCATCACACTGCACGCTTGACGCTTCAGGTTTCACATCTCGCACAAGACAGGATGCAACTGCGTTGGTGACTGCGCCTGTTAAGACCGCAATCACGTTGCCCCGATCCCCGAGCCCCGATCCCCGAGCCCCGATCCCCCGGCCCCTGACCCCTGACACCTTGCCGCGGTCAGCGGTCAGCGGGCAGCGGTCAGCGGTCAGTACAGATGCTTTCATCCACCCGACAGCGGTTGTGGACCCGGGGTGCGAAGTCGGTCGAGGCGCAAAAATCTGGCACTACAGCCATATTTCGCAAGGCGCGCGGATTGGCCGGAATTGTGTGCTCGGCCAGAACGTGTTCGTGGCCGACAATGTCAAAGTTGGCAATCGGTGCAAGGTCCAGAATAACGTCTCGCTGTACAAAGGGGTTGTGTTAGAAGACGACGTATTCTGCGGGCCGTCATGCGTGTTCACCAATGTAATTGACCCGAGGGCATTCGTCGAGAAGAAGGCGGAATTCAAGGATACTGTTGTCCGGCAAGGCGCTACGATTGGCGCGAACGCAACGGTTATCTGCGGAACTACACTGGGCAGGTACTGTCTGGTTGGGGCCGGTGCAGTGGTGACGCATGACGTGCCCGACCATGCGATGGTACTTGGGGTTCCAGCCCGCCAAGCCGGTTGGGTATGCCGGTGCGGGGAACGGCTGGCAGTGAACGGGAAACAAGGACTTTGCGGCAAATGCGGCGAAGAGTATCGGTTTGAGAACGGCACAACTGTGCCAACGGCAAGTCTTAAAAAGGAGTAACCGTGGGGCAAACAGAAACAAAGAGCACCAAGACCAAAGTTCCGATGCTGGACCTGAAGCGTGAATACAACCATCTTAAACCAGAGATTGATAAAGCAATCGCACGGGCTTTGGAGCACCAGCGCTGGATAATGGGCCCGGAGGTCAAAGAGCTGGAGAAACAGGTGGCTGAGTATGTCGGAACCAGACACGCCATTGGTGTTGCTTCTGGCACTGATGCGCTTGTTGTGGCACTTCGTGCCCTTGCGTTGAAAAGGACAGGCAAAGAGCACTTCCTGCCTGACCAGCAGATTATTACCACACCGTTTACATTCACCGCTACCGGAGAGGCGATTATCCGGGCCGGAGCAACACCGGTATTCGTGGACATTGACCCGGTAACTTTGAATATCGCCCCGGAAACAATCGCAGCCGCCATCACATCCAAGACCGTGGGGATTCTTCCGGTTCACCTGTATGGGCAGGCCTGCGACATGGCACGCATCATGGAGATTGCCCGCGAACACGGTCTGTTCGTAGTCGAAGACGTAGCCCAGGCGTTCGGAGCACACTTCAATGGCGGTAAGTGCGGGTCAATGGGTGATGCCGGCGCATTCAGCTTCTTTCCCAGCAAGAACCTGGGCTGCTTCGGTGACGGCGGCATGGTTACGACAAACGACGACCAGCTCGCCGAACTGGCCGGCCAACTCCGCAAACACGGTGGCAGGGACAAGTACAATGTGGACCACCTCGGGTATAACAGCCGGCTGGACACGCTGCAGGCCGCTGTTCTGCTGACGAAGCTCAGGCATCTTGATGATTTCAACTCCAGGCGCAAGGAGATCGCGGCCCGGTACAACAGCGGGTTGGGCAACCTTTCGAATGTCACTGTGCCGGCGGTGTCCGGCAACACCGGTCACGTGTTTCACCAGTACACGCTCAGGGTCGCTGATCCCCGAATCCCGAACCCCGAACTCCGCTCCCCGCTCCGTGATGCGCTTGGCTCCAGGCTCAAAGAAAGAGGAATCGCCAGCATGGTCTACTATCCGGTGCCACTGCACAGAATGCAGGTTTTTCAGGGCCGTTCAAAGATTGTCGGAGCCCTGGACGAAACTGAGCGGGCTGCGGCCGAAGTGCTGAGTCTGCCAATCGAGCCGCTACTTACCGAAGAAGAAATCGGACTGGTAATCCGGTCGGTGGCCGCAGCCGCTGCCGGGAACTAGCTGCCGCGTGGAACGACGAACGACGAACCCCGAACCCCTAGCCCCTAGCCCCCAACCCCTAGCCCCATACATCCTGGTCCTCACCCACGATGTTGACATACTGTCCATGCGCGGACTGCCGCTTCTAGGCCGAAGACAACTATCGCTACTCAAAACACTCCTGGTCACCAACTACGTCCGCTGGCGCAGGGGCCGGATTGCGGGCCGGGACTACCTGTGGTCGCTGTGGGTTGCGTTCCTTTTCCCGCTGACGCTACTCGGGTTGGTGCCTGACCCGTATGAGCAGAGCATCCGGCTTGTCACCCGGATTGAGGATCAGTTCGGCGCCCGTTCTACGTTCTTCTTTATACCTTTTGCTCGTCGGGCCGGGCATGTGTCTGAGAACAGACCGACTTCAGACAACCGCGCTTCGCATTACGGCCTGGCTGAATGCACCGGTCTCATAAGGTGGTTGGTAGGTAAGCACTGGGAGGTCGGGGTGCACGGTATTGACAGCCACGTGGATGCGGCAGCGGCTTGTTCTGAACTGGCAGAACTCAGGCGGATTGTCGGACCAGGTTACCGCATCGGCAACAGGATGCACTGGCTCTACTCATCGCCTGACCTGTACCAAAATCTCAAACGAGCCGGGTATTACTATGATGCAACTCTCGGCTGGAACGACCGGGTTGGGTTTCCGGATTCGCACTACGAGCCCTTTCAGGACCCGGAAACCGGACTCTGGGTTGTGCCGCTCAACATTCAGGACGTCGCGCTCTTAAGAGAGGACCACATGAACCTCAGCCTGGAAGATGCCTGGCAAAAGGTGGTTAAGCTTTTGGAAAAGGCCAGGGAACACCACGCGGTCGTGACGTTGCTCTGGCACAACGATTCATTCCTGCCGCCGATGTGCTGGGGCGGACTCTACCGGAGGATTCTCGAGCGAGCCCAAACGGATGGTGCATCCATGATCCGGGCTGTAGATGCGCTCGACTTGTGCAGGCCCGAACCAGGACGCCGGGCCGCGCAGACCAACACGCTTGGGCACCACGCACGCCGCCCGTTTCCTACAGTTAAGGAACTGGCTACAAAACACTAGACACAAACAGAAACAGATGGTCTTCTGAGGGTATTGTTGGCCTGACGGCAGGGTGTTACGACCCTGCGGCCGCCACCCTCAGCAGTTCAGCCAAAGTATAGCACCTGCCCAGGTATGAATCCGGGACGTCTTCCACAGCCACCTCTTGGTCTATTACCCCACGGTCTTTCAATAGCTCAAGGTTTTCTTCTGTTCGGCGCAGCTTTCTGACGTAGTCATATATCCGGTTCCTGGACGGCTTTCGTTTCTTGAATAGGTTATATACCGGCCAGGTTACATACTGTGAAGAGTCTCTCAGGACATGAAGGGGCTCATTCGACATACTCATACCGAGTATCCTGTCCACGTGTAGACGCGCTATACTTCTGTTTGCTGGTGTTATCAGTTTTCTATAGAACAAATGGATTGGTTTCTCTCTATTGGATATCCGTGCTGCTATCCTGGTCAGTTCATTCTCCAGCAATACCGAATAGGACGCGATGCCGCCCTGTTTCGGCCTCGGCGGCACCATAGTGTAATCATGAAACATCGAATGGGCGGCCTGGAATTTATCGATGTCGCCGTATTCTGACAGCAGGTACTGGTAGGTCCTGTCTTTGTGCCCCTTTGCGAATGCCTGTGCTTCTTCAGAAAAGAAAAAACCGGGGAAATTCAGGCCCTCGGTCCAGTTTGCCTTCCCAGAGGCTGCCATCTTCCCGATAAAGCTGTTTGTGTCTTTTGACAGAAGAGCCGTTCTCCACCACAAGGCGTCTTTGTAGAGTTCTCCCCCCGAGCCCCCGACAGTCAACGTCACACCCCTTTTCCTTCTGGCTACGTCCAACTGCCAAAGCCTGTGACAAGACACGATGTCAAATAACCCATCGCAATACTCGAAAACCTCCCCGAGTTCGGAAAGGATAGTCTGTCTATCGATTTCCTGATAAGTGGGATGGAATTCGAGTTTCAGCAAGTCCACGCTTTTCTGTATCGAATTCAACTCAAGACCTCCGGGGCCGGGGATTGCACAGGCTGTTTCGAGCGGCAGTCCTGCCTGATGGAGCAATACCAGGATAGTTCTCGAATCAGTTCCCCCTGTATTATCAACGCTTACCTTGTGGTTCCTGAGCGAACCCGGGATGTCGCCGAAGAATGACCTGAAAGCTTCTTTTGGACTACCGATTTGATATTCAACGGCAGCTTTCTTTCTTCTGACCATCGAAGGGAAACTTATTATTTCATCAGGCTTCAGCAGTTTGATAGTATCGAATACGGTTTCGTATCTGTAGACAAAGCCGGTCAGAATGAGTTCTACAGCTTTCTGCAGACTGAAGTCCAAGTCCCTCTTGTCGGTTGTCCCTATTAGTTCCAGAAAGGAGGACGATACTGCATTGCCAGTGTAGGCCAGATAGCCTAATCCGCTGTTGTCGGCAAACGCATAGGACTGGTTTCCTCTTTTTGCACAGGCAAAGCACACGAATTGTCCGCACAGATGGCCGACGGCCTGCTCAAGGCCGCAGGTTGTGATAAGGCGGTCAAGTTCCTTCACAGATTCTGCGCCGGAAAGGAATCCTTTTATGAACAGCAGACCCTGCCAGTAAAAGATGTAGCTGTCTGTTTCAAGAGAAGAACAGTTCCGCGTCCTTACGCCCTTGTTCTTGTGAAGAATCACTGCAGACCTCCCCATAGGCCAGTTTGAGTGTCATCCTCCAGACGAAAGCCTTGAGGGTTTTTCCTCCAGCCCATTGAACGTAAGTATAGAGAATAAACACGCTGTTGTCAACAACACCTATTGGGTTGGCTATCATAAACGCTTGACTCAGTCGGGATTTAGCGATATAATTAGTCTCGTCACTTTTCCAGTCTTGGCAAGGGGAAAACGTGACTTCACAGGTATTGCGATGCGGTAAGGCTACGGCCTGAGAGTCCGGCCGCAAGACGGCCGCAAAACTAGGAGGGATGGTTTGCGATACCTGGTGACCGGGGGAACCGGGTTTACTGGTTCAGTCTGCAAGACAGGATTCAGATTCAAGCGGTCTGGCAGTGTGGGCCGCAGCCCGATAGCGACCGACTTTCCACATTTCGCCGCTTCTTTCCACCACCAGGAGCATTGGGATGGCTGAACTCATGGTGTTTTCGTTTTTACTCCAGGTGCCGTGCCAGGGATGGTAACGAAACAGGCAACCTCACGCGGTCCTGGGAGACCGAGTGTTGCGCCGAGAAGCCGCACTGTCGACCCGGCTGGAAATCATGCCACTCCGACGCCGGTTCGTCAAGGCTTACGCAAGTTGGTTGGCTTCTTCTGGCAGCAGCAGACCATGCGGCGGGGGGTAGTATCAATTGGTGTAATAACTCTCATTTCCAAGGCGATTGGTTTTCTGCGCGAGCTTCTCATCGCTTACTTCTTCGGCACCTCGGGCCTCGTTGATGCATACCGGATAGGCGAAACCATCCACAGTTTCGGCACGGGATTGGTGTACACATCGTTTGACGTTGCCGGGGTTCCGCTGCTTGTCGAGCGAGGGGTCAGGCACGGCGAGCGGTCGCAAAGGGCTCTGTTTGCCTCGTTCTGTACGCTTGGACTGCTGATTGCAGGCGGAGCTGCGCTCATAGTGTTCGCATTCGCACCCGTGCTCGTGCGGGTTTTTGCACCGAAGCTGTCAGGCGACACATTCAGGCTGGCAACGGTTATGACCCGGGTCATGTTTCCGGTTTCGTTCGCTATGATTCTCGCAGGAGCGTATGGTGCTTATTACAATGCCAGGCGCCAGTTTGCTGTTCCCAAAATTGTCTTTCCGGTTGTCAATACGGTAGCGATAGTCTTTCTGCTGTTGTTTGCCCGACAGTCCGGGTTGCTGGCACTTGCCGGAGGTCGGAGCGCGGGCCAGGTTGTGGGTCTAGCGGTAGCGCTCCTTCCTTTGCTCATTACCGGCCACCGACTCATCCGCGGGCTCCGGGACCCGGCAATTAAGGAATTCTTGCGTCTATCACTCCCGCTTATCGTGGTTGCGGTGATGCAGCCGCTAAACATCGCTGCAGGAAGGGCATTTGCATCATTCCTGCCTGAGGGGAATATCGCCATTCTCAGCTATGCGGACAGGCTGTTTGTGCTGCCTTGTTACTTCCTAACCGCAACCGTTTCCACCGTGTTCTTCACCAAGGCGGCCGAGCTTGCTGCAGCCGGTGACCTTGCGCGACTCAAGATGCAGACGACTCAACTTCTGAAGAAGCTGGCGTTTGTCCTGATTCCGGCGAGCGGCTTCATGTTTATACTCGCGCGACCAATTGTCAGGTTTGTCTATGAACGGGGCGCATTCAGCCCCGAGAGCACAGCCAGCACTGCGAGTACATTGGCGCTCTTCGGACTTGGACTTTTCCCTTTTGCCGCGGTTTCAATCATAACCGCTTCGTTCCGGGGAAGAAAAGACATGAAGACCCCGGCCTATGCTGCGGGCACCGGCGTGCTCATAACCATTGTGCTGGATGCGGTGTTCGTGCGCTCTTTGGGGGTTCCGGGCATCGCACTGGCAACCACAATTGGCATGACCGTGACTATGATAATTCTCTTGGCCATGTTCAGCCGGTGGAAAGTCAGGCCGGCACAGCAGGTATGAGAAACGCAATACGCAATATGCAATACGCCGGAGCCCAACGTGAAGCGTTATGCGTAAAGCGTAATGCATCATTCTGGGTTCCCATTGCGGCCATTGTGGTTCTTGGTATTGTAGCGCTAGCCCTGGCCCAAGTGGTTTTCGGTAACACCGTGGCACTGGTCGGCCTTGGTGTGGTACTGGCTGCACTGCTGGTCAAGTACCCGGAGGTCTGTCTTCTGCTTTTCCTTGCTGCTGGGATTTTTAAGGCCGAACTCGTGACCTTTACTCACATAAACTCTGACCTGACTGTTATCCTGGGAGGAATACTCATCCTGGGTATCGTGGTCCGGATTCTTAGCCACGGCATACGGTCGGTCATACCGCCTCGGCGACTGCTGGTCCCCTTCGGGCTCCTGGCAGCCATTATGGTTCTTTCCGCGCTCAGCAGCCCGGAGAGCATCTACGGCCGGGAGAAAGCCCTGCGTTTTGCTACACTGACCGGACTCGCCGCATTTGCGCCATTTGCGGTTGTCAACAGCGAAGCAAAATTACGCCGGTTACTCCTGGCTGTTATCGGCTTGGGGCTGCTGATGGTGGTGCTGGGTAGGGCCACGGGTGAGGGGCTTTCCGCATTCGGCTCAACCCATATCGCCACCGGCCGGATTATCGGACTCGGACTAATCAGCCTTCTGTACTTCCTATTGCGAAAAACCCCCAACCCCCAACCCCTAGTCCCTAGCTGGCTCCAGCGTCTGCTCTTGCTGGCGACCGGGCTGGTTCTGGGGTTCGGGTTTCTTCACTCGGGCAGCCGCGGAACTCTGGTTGCCATCCTGGCAAGCCTGGCTTTTGTCGGGTTGCTTTCCATAGGGCTGAGAAAGGGCAGACGGTGGGCCCTGGCTGGCGCGCTGCTCCTTGCCGGCCTCCTGGTTGGAGTGACTCTGCTTGCGCCTCATGCCGTAGATATGATGAACCGCCGGATAAGCTACACATTTTCCGGGCCTTTGGCGGTCACAGCGCAAGCCAGGGTTGATATGGCCAGTGCCGCTTTGGACATGTTCCGCGAGCATCCCCTGACCGGAACGGGGGTAGGTGGATTTGACCTTGTCTTGGGGTATGGTGATGCGGCACGCGGGGTTTATCCCCACAACATCTTTCTTGAGGTGGGTGCTGAGCTGGGCCTTGCCGGCCTTGCTGCGACTGTGCTGCTGATTGGTTTTGGCCTCTGGACTGCGGTACGCGAATTGCAGCGTGCTCGCGCCGCCCCCCAAATCCGGGCTGCCATGGTTGTGCTGGCGATTGCTACATACTTTCTTGCAAATGCAATGTTCTCGGGCGACCTGAACGACAACCGGCTCCTGTTTGCCGCACTAGGCCTGTGCGCGGCACTGCCCAGAATCGGACAAGGTGGTCCTCACCCTAACCCCCGGCCCCCGGGGGGGGGGGGGGGG